>NZ_VISM01000001.1:300000-600000 GCF_007827455.1 Lutibacter sp. Hel_I_33_5 | reverse complement strand
ATTGCTGCAGCTTTTTCTAGTTTATTAAACAATCCAGATAGTAAATTGAAATTAGGAGTTGGATATAAGCAAGGAAGAGATAATAATGATGTTGCAAGCTTAAATACTGATAATCAAGTAGATTTAAATGTAAGTACAAAACTTGGTAGAAATGTAATTATTAATGGAAAAGTAGGTGTGCCGGTTGGTTCTAAAACGCAATCTAGTGTTGTTGGTGAAGTAAAAGTAGAGGTATTACTAAACGATGAAGGAAATTTTAGAGCAGTTATCTTTAATAGACAAAACGAAATACAATATTCTACAGAAGAAGAAGGGTATACCCAAGGAGTTGGATTATCTTATCAAGTAAACTTTAATTCTTTATCTGAATTACTTAAAAAAGCAGGCTTAAAAAAGAAAAAGAAACCAGCAAAGAAGATTAAAGTTTTATCAAAACATAAAAGTTTAATTAATCAAAAGAAAAATTAATTTGAGTTTTTTTAACTCTGACTTCGTTTTTGTAAAACATTAATAAATTATAGATTCCCTATAAAAAGACTTTATAAACAAGGTTTTATGCGAAAACGTTTTCGCATTTTTTTATATTTTAAATGGTATATATTAACTAATTTTGAAGTGTAATTTATGACAAAAAAAGTAAAGAAAATAGCTGTTATTACGTCTGGTGGAGATTCACCAGGGATGAATGCTGCTATAAGATCGGTAGTAAGAGCTTGTGCATATTACAGAGCAGAATGTGTTGGTGTATATAGAGGTTATCAAGGAATGATAGAATCTGATTTTGTTACGTTAACAGCAAGAAGTGTAAATAATATCATCAATAAAGGAGGAACAATTCTTAGATCTGCAAGATCAAAAGATTTTAGAACAAAAGAAGGTCGTAAAAAAGCATACGAAAACTTAAAAGAGCAAAATGTAGATGGATTAATCGTCATTGGTGGTGATGGATCTTTTACAGGAGGCGTAGTTTTTAATAAAGAATATGGCTTTCCAATTATAGGGATTCCAGGAACTATTGATAACGATATTTTTGGTACTTCACATACCTTAGGCTATGATACTGCATTAAACACTGCGGTTGAAGCAATTGATAAAATTAGAGATACTGCATCTTCACATAATAGATTATTCTTTGTAGAGGTAATGGGGCGCGATGCTGGTTTTATAGCATTAAACGCAGGTGTTGGAGCAGGAGCAGAGGAAATTTTAATCCCAGAAGAAGATCTAGGATTAGAACGAATGTTAGAATCATTGCAAAAAAGTAGACGTTCAGGTAAATCATCAAGTATTGTGGTGGTTGCCGAAGGTGATCGTTCTGGTAAGAATGTATATGAATTAGCACAATATGTTGAAGACAATATGCCAGAATATGAAGTTAGAGTTTCTGTTTTAGGGCATATGCAAAGAGGTGGTTCTCCATCATGTTTTGATAGAGTTTTAGCAAGTAGATTAGGTGTAAAAGCGGTTGAGTTAATGTTAGATGGTACAACAAACGTTATGGTTGGATTAAAAGATAACAAAGTAGCAGCAACCAATTTAGAAAAAGCAATAAAAGGTCAAAGTTCAATAAACTCAGAATTATTACGAGTTTCTGATATTATGACCACATAAATAAATTAGTAAACAAACAAAATGACAAAAATAGGAATTAACGGATTTGGTAGAATTGGACGATTAGCATTTCGTTCTGCAATTCAAAGAGAAAACGTACAAGTTGTTGCAATAAACGATTTGTTAGATGTAGATTATTTAGCATATTTATTAAAATACGATTCAGTTCATGGTCGTTTTAATGGTGATGTTGAAGTAAAGGATGGTCAATTAGTTGTAAATGGTCAGGCTATTAGAGTTACTGCAGAAAGAAACCCTGAAGATATTAGGTGGGATGAAGCTGGTGCAGAATTTGTAATTGAATCTACTGGATTTTTCTTGTCAAAAGAAAAAGCAGGTTTACATATAAAAGGTGGTGCAAAGAAAGTTGTTATTTCTGCTCCTTCTCCAGATGCAAACATGTATGTAATGGGTGTAAATGAAAGTGAAATGACTGCTGATGAAACAATTATTTCTAATGCATCATGTACTACAAACTGTTTAGCGCCAATAACGAAAGTTATAAACGATAATTTTGGTGTTGTTGAAGGTTTAATGACAACAATTCATGGAGCAACTTCTGGTCAAGATGCTGTAGATAGTCCAAATAAGAACTGGAGAAGAGGACGTTCTGTTTTAAATAACTTAATTCCTACTTCTACAGGTGCTGCAAAAGCAGTTGGTAAAGTAATTCCAGAATTAAATGGAAAACTTACAGGTATGGCTGTTAGAGTTCCTACGCCAGATGTTTCTTTAGTAGATTTAACTGTAAGAACCGAAAAAACAACAAGTTTAGCAGAAATCATTGCAAAGTTTGAAGAAGCTGCAAATGGTCAGTTAAAAGGTGTATTAGGTGTAACAAATGATCAAGTAGTTTCTCAAGATTTTGTTTCAGAAACTAGAACTTCTATTGTTGATGCAGATGCAAGTATAGAATTAAATGGAAATTTCTTTAAGATTATTTCTTGGTATGATAACGAATATGGTTATGCAACTAAGATTGTAGATATGGTAGAACATGCTGCATCTTTATAAGTTTTAAAAAAGATAATAAAATAAAAAAGCCCTTTTAAGGGCTTTTTTTTATGCGTAAAATGTTGAAATTGATATATTATTGTTTTAGAAAAAGTATGTTTTATTTTACGGCAATCATACTTATTTCTACATTAACAAACTTTGGTAGGTTAGCAACTTCCACGGTTTCTCTTGCAGGTGCGTTTTCTTCATCAAAATATTGAGCATAGACTGAATTTATTTTCGAGAAGTTATTCATGTCAGAAATAAAGATAGAAGTCTTCACAACGTTTTCAAAAGTCATATCAGTAGCTAATAAAACTTCTTTCATGTTTTCCATAACTTGCTTGGTTTCTTCTTCTATAGACTCTAAAATAAGCTCTCCAGTTGTAGGATTGATTGCTATTTGACCTGAAGTATATAAAGTATTTCCGCTTAACACAGCCTGATTATATGGGCCAATAGGTAAAGGAGCTTTTGTAGTTTTTATTATTTTTTTCATGCTATCAAAGTTTCAAAGTTTCAAAGTTTCAAAGTTTTTAATTTTGTCTACTGTCTACTGTCTACTGTCTACTGTCTACTGTCTACTGTCTACTGTCTAACTGTCTACAGCTTAAAACAGTCGTCTATCTGGCGGCTTATTTTTATCCCACTTTAAATCTTGTAAAATAGAAGATTTTACCCCAATAAAAAATGTGTAAGAAGAGTTTAATCCAAAGGGAACCCAGTTAAAATTAAATTGCCAACTATCTAAATCTCGAGCAAAATTAAACCTTGAATAAGTAAAGGCACCATCTTTAATATCATATCCAGAATTAAAACCTACTTTCCATTTTGGAGTTAACTCAAAACTTCCGCTAAACATTAGTGTATGATTCTGTATTCCGATATTTTGATAACCATTATTAGAATACGATGTAGAATAAGCAAAGTTTATAGACCAAGGAATATCAGCAAAATATAATTTTGCTTTTTTGTCTTTTGTGTCAGTGTTATTTTGTGAAGATTGAGAAAAAGTATTAGAAGGTTGAATCTCTTCACCTAGAATATCTGGTGTATTTTGAGCTCCATTTCCTTGACTATTTTTTTTATCATCCTTTTTTTCAAAATCTTTACTAGAAAGTGAATAGTTTGCAGTAATGTTTACATTTTGGACTCTAAAAACATTTGGGTTGTATTTATTAATAGTGACACCTTGAGCATTTACTTGGTATGGATTTAATGTTGCGCCTAAATTTAACGCCATTTTATCTTTAAATAAACGTGTTCCAGCTGAAACATTTACATTAGACCATCGTAGACTATCAGCTGCAATATTATAAGATGTGCTAAAGTTTAGATTGTTAAGAATCATTACTTTTTCATCTTCTTTATCACTGTCAGGGTCTTTTGGTGCTACTTTAGCTTCTAAAACATTGTTTACGGAAATTCCTATTGAATTACTTAATCCAGCACCAGGTGATCCATACATTCCATCTTCAAAAGGAGAATACGTTTCAAATTCTGTTGCAGCTAGATTAGATTGTATTTGTTGTTCGTATTTTCTTGCAAAATTTGGTCTATAACCATAAGAAATAGAAGGTCTTATTGTATGGCGTATTGCTTTTAATCGTCCTTTTTTAAAGTTGAAAGTTCCGTAAATATTAGTTGATAAACTTACGCCAGTATTATATTCTCTAAAACTCTTAAATCCTCTAACAGTATCTTTTACTATACCTCCAACTATATTTCCATTTGTATCAGTTATCGTTTCATCAAACCTTTTTTGAGTATAATCAAAATTCCAAACTTCTTTATAGGATATGCTCGGTGACAAAGTGAAATACTTAAATGCTCTAATATTTGTATTTGTACCGGTATTATGAACGATTCCTGCTTTAGCTGTTTTAAACATTGCAGCTGTAAAGAAATCTTCATCATTAGTTTTTATTAAGTATTGACCTTGCATGCTATAATTAAAACCCATTTTTTGAATTGGATTCTTTTTTACTCCACCCTTTCCAGCAAAAGGATAAACCCTTTCCATATTCACTTGTAGAGAAGGTAAGGTCAAGTTGATATTGTTCTCATCGGTGTTTTCTGAACTAATGTTTTGATTGTGGGTCATTAACACATTCATGTTAAACGGTGTGCCAACAAATTTTTTGTAAAAAGAAACAGAAGAACTTCTATTGTTATTTAAAAATTGTGAATTGTTAAATTCATTAATAGACTCTCTAAAATAAGTGCTGCTTCCTATGTTTACAGAAGCAGAAAAACGTGCATTTGGACTCGCTTTTGTGTCTTGAGAATGTCTCCAGTTAATATTGTAATTTGTAGATTTAGAGTAGTCGGCAAAACCTTTAATGCTATTTAACGTGTTTTCGTATCTAAAACTGAAATTTCCATTAAACTTATATCTTTTTTTATAGTTGGTGGCAGCTCTAAAACCCCAGGTTCCGTTAGAGTAAGCATCACCTTGTAGTGTTAAATCAAAATAGTCACTAATTGCAAAATAATATCCACCATTTTGAAAACCAATTCCTCTACTAGTACTTCCTGTGTCAAAAGTTGGGAAAATAAATCCAGAAATACTTTTTTCACTTTGAGGGAAATATGCGAAAGGTAAAAAGAAAGGTGTTGGAACATCTGCAACAACTAAATTACTTAAACCGACAATTATTTTTTTACCAGGAACTAATTTTGCTTTTTCGGTTGCAATATAATAATCTGGGTTTTTCTTTTCTGAAGTAGTAAACCTAATTTTTCTAATATAAATAGTTGAATCGTTAACACGTTTGGTCTTTTCTCCATAGGTAATCATTTCTCCTTGTTGAGATTTTAAACCATAGATTAGAGCACGTTTAGATTTAAAATTATAAAGCAATGAGTCTTGCTCAGATTCTTGTCCACCTTGTATGAAAATGGGTTTTTGTTGATAGCCCGTACTGTCTTTTATACCTTTTGCAAATAATGTGTTTTTATCATAATTAATAATAATAATTCCAGCTTTTAAGTCAATATCAGTATATTTTATCTGAGCCTCATTATATAAGGTAAGCGTTTTGTTTTTAGTATTACTGATTTTATAATCTTTAGCATCATGTTTAATAATATCAGTAATTTTTTGCTGCTTTTTTACTATAGTATCCTTTTTAATAGTATCGTTAGTTTTTAAAAGAATACTGTCTTTTTTTATACTGGTTATGGTATCTTTTTTTGTGCTATTTTTTTGTGCGAAAGTATTTTGTAGCGAAATAAAACAAAAAATTAAAAGTATATATGAAGATATATTTGATTGCAATGCTTTAAATACTATTTTTGTGTTAGGTAAAAATATGGCTCAATTATTGAAGAGCCAAATATGAAATGCCAAAATTACTTAAATTTTGTTGATACGATTCTTACTTTTCCACAAATTTAGTACCAAACTGAAAATAATATTTCTTTTTGTCTTAAGCTATTTTTTACTTTCTGTTTCTAGTAAAACGTTTGCTCAGAAAAAAAAGTATGTAGTAGTACTAGATGCTGGTCATGGTGGTCATGACTCTGGAAATTTAGGAAATGGGTATGTTGAAAAAAAGATTGCACTTAAAGTTACACTATTAGTTGGTCAAAGTTTAGCTAAGAATAAAGATATAAAGGTAATTTATACAAGAAAGAATGATTCTTATCCGCCATTATGGAAAAGAGGTGAAATAGCAAATAAAGCGAAAGCAGATTTATTTGTGTCTATTCACTGTGATTCTTATACGCCAAGACCTGCGGCGCATGGAGCAGGAACATTTGTGCTTGGACTTAGAGGGAATCAAAAAAACTTAGAAGTAGCAAAGAGAGAAAATGCTGCAATTTTAAAAGAAAAAAACTATAAAGAAAAATATAAAGGTTTTGATCCTAATTCTGCAGAGTCGGTTATAGGATTATCATTATTACAAGAAGAGAATCTTGATAAAAGTTTAGAAATTGCTAGTTTATTACAAGATAACTTTACTGGTCAATTAAAACGTTTAGATAGAAAAGTACGACAAGATAATTTTCAAGTTTTAAGAGAAACTATTATGCCAAGTGTTTTGGTAGAGTTAGGTTTTTTAACCAATAAAAAAGAAGGGAAATATCTAAATTCTAAAACAGGTCAAAGACAAATGGCAAAAGCTATTGCAGCAGCGGTAAGAAAATATTTTAATAGAATTAAATTAAATACAGTTCAAATATCCGAAGCAGTAGTTAAAGACTTAGTGGAGTATAAAGTCCAGATCGCTTCAGGTAGAAGTAAAATACCCACAAAATCTTACAATTTTAAAGGATTAAAAAATGTTGAACGAATAAAAGTTGGGAGTTTTTATAAATATTATTACGGAAAATCATCTCAATATAAAGATGTAAAAACGTCTTTAACAACAGTTAAGAAAAAAGGATATACTTCAGCTTTTATAGTCGCTTATAAAAATGGAGAAAAAATTACAGTATCTAACGCACTAAAATTGCAGTGATTTAGATATATTCTCCCAAAAATAATTAGTAATATTGTTATAAATAAAAGTATTTATGTCTAAAGAACTCAAAACAGGTGCTATTGCAGTAATTATTATTGCATTGTTTATTTGGGGGTATAGTTTCTTAAAAGGAGAAGATTTTTTTAACTCTTCAACTAGAAAATTCTTTGTGGAATATAATAGTATTCAAGGATTGAATGAGTCTAGTTTGGTGACCATTAATGGATTACAGGTTGGTAGAGTTGTTGGTGTTCGTTTTAATGATAAACCAGATAAAAGAGGTAGTTTAGTAGTTGAGCTGGCAGTAGATAATGATTTTAGTTTTTCTAAAAATAGTTTAGCTAAAATTTATTCAGCTAGTTTAATGGGAGGGCAGAATCTTGCAATTATCCCTTCATATGAAGGAGAATCGGCTGTTTCTGGTGATTATTTAAAAGGTGAAATTGAATCTGATATATTTTCATCAGTAGGTCAAAAATTGAATCCACTTCAAGCAAAACTGGAAAATGTAATTGTTAGTGCAGATTCTTTATTAGTTGGTTTTAATACTGTAATGAATGCAAAAGCGAGAAAAAGCTTGAATAATACAATATTGAGTTTAGAATCGATCACTTTAGATGTTAGAAATACAATTAAAAATACAAACTCATTAATTGATAAAAATAAATCTAAACTAGAAGAAACTCTTAGTAATACTAAAAACATTATTGATAATTTCTCTAAAGTTTCTGAAGATTTAGCAAAAGTTAATTTTTCTGGAACTATTAAGAAACTTGAAAGTACATTGGAAAACGTAAATTCTTTATTAGCTAAGGCTAGTGATAATAAAGGTTCCTTAGGTAAGCTAATGAATGATGATGCTATGTATAATAATCTTACCAATGCATCAAAAGAATTAGAAGAATTGCTTCGTGAAATGAAATTGAATCCGAAAAGATTTGTACATTTTTCATTATTTGGAAAAAAAGCAAAAGGATATAAGCCAGAAGAGATTAAAAATTAAATACTAAATCAGTAAAATTGATTGTTTATAAATCAATCCTTTTAAAAGTTCTAAAATTACCTTAATTTTAAGGACGAAATTATACTTACTTTAATATGATGCAATACTTACCAAACCTATTTTTTGCCTTAGCTTTAATCTTTGGAATTGGTTTTTTTGTGATGAATGTTCGCAAATTAATTAGAAATATTAATCTAGGAAAAGATATAGATAGATCAGATAATAAATCACAACGTTGGAAAAATATGGCAATGATAGCTTTAGGGCAATCAAAAATGATAAAAAGACCATTTGCTGGGTTTTTGCATATTGTAGTTTATGTAGGGTTTGTCATTATTAATATTGAAGTATTAGAAATTATTATTGATGGACTTTTTGGAACGCATAGAGTTTTCCAACCTATACTAGGTAATAATCTATATGCTTTCTTAATTGGAACTTTCGAAATTTTGGCAGCATTAGTTTTTGTCTCTGTAATAATCTTTTGGTTGCGAAGAAATTTAGCGAATATTAAAAGGTTTTTGAGTAAAGAAATGAAAGGTTGGCCAAAGAATGACGGAAACTTTATTCTGTATTTCGAAATGGTTTTAATGTCTTTATTCATAATTATGAATGCTACAGATATTCCTTTTCAAGAAGCTGGTATTGGGAATCCAATAAGTCAATTTGTAGCACCTTGGTTTAGTGATTTCTCTACAGAAACAATACATACAATAGAAAAAACTGCTTGGTGGATTCATATTTTAGGAATTTTAGTTTTCTTAAATTATTTATATTATTCGAAGCATTTACATATTTTATTAGCTTTTCCGAATACGTTTTATGCGAATATAAATCCTAAAGGACAATTCGATAATTTAGAGTCAGTTACTAATGAAGTGAAATTAATGATGGATCCAAGTGCAGACCCTTATGCTGCTCCAGCGGAAGGTGCAGAAGAAACAGTACCAGAAAAATTTGGAGCATCCGATGTTACCGATTTAAATTGGGTGCAATTAATGAATTCCTATACCTGTACGGAATGTGGGCGTTGTACTTCTTCTTGTCCAGCAAATTTGACAGGTAAAGAATTGTCTCCAAGAAATATTATGATGAAAACGAGAGATCGTTTAGAAGAAGTGGGGAATAATATTGATGCAAATGGAGGTTCTTTTAAAGATGACGGAAAGCAGTTGTTAAACGATTATATTACACCAGAAGAATTATGGGCTTGTACAAGTTGTAATGCTTGTGTAGAAGAATGTCCTATTGGTATAGATCCATTGTCTATCATTACAGATATGAGACGTTATTTGGTAATGGAAGAATCTGCTGCGCCACAAGAATTAAATATGATGATGACGAATATTGAAAATAATGGAGCGCCTTGGCAATACAATCAACAAGATAGATTAAACTGGAAAGACGAAGAATAAAATTTTAATGTCACTTCGAGCGCAGTCGAGAAGTCTTAAAAAACTAAAAAACATGAACGTACCAACAATGGCAGAAATGATGGCTCAAGGAAAGCAACCAGAAGTGTTGTTTTGGGTCGGCGCTGCAGGAAGTTATGATGACAGGGCTAAAAAAATATCAAGAGCTTTTGTGAAAATTTTACATCAGGCAAATGTAGATTTTGCAGTGTTAGGTGCAGAAGAAAGTTCTACTGGTGATGCAGCAAAAAGAGCAGGAAACGAGTTTTTGTTTCAAATGCAGGCAATGATGAATATCGAAGTTTTAAACGGTTACGAAGTAAAAACCATTGTAACATGCGATCCACATTCATTTAATACATTAAAAAATGAATATCCATCTTTAGGAGGAAAATATAAAGTGTATCATCATACGCAGTTCATCAAAAAATTAATTGATGAAGGGAAATTAACTGTAGATGATACTAATCTAAAAGGAAAAAGATTAACATATCACGATCCATGTTATTTAGGAAGAGCAAATGAAGTATATGAATCTCCAAGAGATTTAATAAGGCGATTAGGCGTTAATTTAACAGAAATGAAACGTAGTAAAGCAACAGCTTTATGTTGTGGTGCTGGCGGGGCACAAATGTTTAAAGAACCCGAAAAAGGTGATAAGGATATTAACGTGTTGCGTACAGAAGATGCTTTGGAAACAAAGCCTCAGATTATTGCAACAGGTTGCCCATATTGTAATACGATGATGACAGACGGAATTAAATTTAAAGAAAAAGAAAGTCAAGTAAAAGTACAAGACATAGCAGAGCTCATTGCAGAAGCAAATAATTTATAAAAAATAAACGAAATTGTCATTCCCGCGAAAGCGGGAATCTCATTTAAAAATGATTAATAACTATATAAAAGCGGCTCGTTTAAGAACTTTACCATTATCTGTTTCTGGAATTATTGTTGGTAGTTTTTTGTCGGTACCCCATAATCTATTTAATTGGGTTATTTGTGTTTTAGCCATTTTAACGACAATCGGATTTCAAGTATTATCCAATTTTGCAAATGATTATGGAGATGGAATAAAAGGAACTGATGATAATAGAGAAGGAGAGGAAAGAATGGTGGCTTCTGGAGCAATATCTCCTAAGCAAATGAAATTTGCTATGATGGTTACTACTATCATAACTTTGGTGATTGCTTTATTATTAATTTATGTTGCTTTTGGTAAAGAAAATTTTGAGTATTCAGTACTCTTTTTTTTATTAGGAATCGCTTCTATTGCAGCGGCAATAAAATATACAGTTGGTAAATCAGCATATGGATATTCTGGTTTAGGTGATTTTTTTGTGTTTATTTTCTTTGGATTGTTAAGTGTTGTTGGTAGCTGTTTTTTATTTACAAAGGATATTAATTTGCAGATATTCTTACCTGCAATTTCAATTGGTTTGTTAAGCGCTGCTGTTTTGAATTTAAACAATATGCGTGATCAAATTGAAGATAAAAGAAATAATAAAAATACGTTGGTGGTAAAATTAGGAAGTCAGAAAGCTAAAATCTATCATTATTGTTTAATAATTGGAGCATTAATTTCGGCAATAACTTATGTGCAATTAAATTATCAATCACCATTTCAATATTTGTTTTTGATAGCTTTTATTCCGTTGTTTTTAAATATTAAAATAGTTGCTAAAAACATTATTTTTTCTGAGTTAGATGGTGAGCTAAAAAAAGTAGCCTTAAGCACATTTTTATTTGCAATCCTTTTTGGGTTGGCACAAGTTTTGTAAATTGAAAAGAAAAATCATCATGAAATATATATTAAAATTAGTTATAATTTGTAGCCTGCTATTTTCATGTGGAAATAATCAGAATGAAAATTTAGGTTCAGCAAATTTAGAATCTGATGAAATTAATAGTTTTGTTTCTTTAAAAGGTTTAAGTAAACAAAGGGCTTCAGAAGGAAGTGTAAATAATGGAAGGACAACTGACCAAGGTTTAAGTAAAAAACTTATTAAAAACGGTTATGTAGCTTTTGAAACATATGATTTAGCTAAAACAAAAGAAACTATAAACGATAACGTAAAAACTTATAAAGGGTACATTTCTTCGGACAATGAACATAAATCTGATGATAGAATAAGTAGTACAATTAATGTTAGAATTCCTTCTGAAAGTTTTGATGTTTTTTTATCAGAAATATCAAAAGGTATAGAGCGATTTGATAATAAAAATATCAATATTAGAGATGTAACCGAGCAGTTTTTAGATATTGAGTCTAGATTAAAGAATAAGAAAAAACTTGAAAATAAATACCTAGAAATTCTTCAGAAGGCTAAAACTGTTAGAGAAATTTTAGATGTAGAAAGAGAGCTAGGAAAGTTAAGACAAGATATTGAGTCTACAGAAGGTCGGTTAAAGTATTTATCTAATCAAGTGTCATTTTCTACTTTAAATATTACTTTTTATAAATTAGAAGCAAATCAAACTAGTTTTGGAAGAAAAATAAAAGAAGGTTTTAAAAATGGATTTAATAATTTAAAATCATTTTTTATAGGTGTCATAAATATTTGGCCATTTATAATTATTGGTTTTATGGTGTTTTATTTGTTTAGAAAATGGAGACGCAAAAGAAAAAATAAATAAAGAATGAAAGCTATTAAAATTATTTTAGGAATTATTACAGCCTTAGTTATTATCTTTTTTGCTACAGGATTAATTGTAAAAGAAACTGCATATACATCAGAGGTAGAAATTAATAAACCGATTGATGAGGTTTTTGCCTTTTTTGTTAATCCTGAAACGTTAAAAAAATGGTTGCCAGAAGTTAAATCTTTTGATCCTATTGAAGAAAAAGAAGGGAGAATTGGTAGTACATATAAAATGATTGTTGATAATCAAGGTCAAGATATGGTGATGATTGAAAAAATATTAGCCTATGTAGAAAATGAAAAAATGACCTTTCAATTCGATTCTGATCAAATGCTAAAAGTTGATGATTTTAATTTTACATCAAACGGAAGTGCTACAAAAATGATTCAACATTCTACAGTAAAAAGTAAATCTTACATGATGGCATGTTTGTTTCCCTATTTTAAAGGAATGTTTGAAAAACAAAGTCAAGAATATATGAATAGTTTTAAGAAATTAGCAGAAAATTAATTTTGATTACTGCCAGTTATCATAAATATATTTTAAATTTTAAAAGCCCAAGTGGAACTTCTCGTGGAATTTTAAGAACCAAAGAAACTTGGTTTATCATCTTAAAAAAAGATGGAAAAATAGGTGTTGGAGAAACAGGTTTGTTTCAAGGTTTAAGTATTGATGATGTTCATGATTATGAAGAAAAATTAAAATGGGCTTGTAAAAACATTATTCTTGGTCTAGAAAAATTATTGTTAAAACTCGTTGAGTTTCCAAGTATCCAATTTGGATTAGAACAGGCTTTTTTATCACTAGAAAGTAAAACATCATTTGAATTATTTCCTTCAGAATTTACAAAAGGGAAACAATCAATTTCTATAAACGGTTTGGTCTGGATGGGCAATCAACAGTTTATGAAAAACCAAATCAAAGAAAAGATTGAAAATGGTTTTTCTTGTATTAAAATGAAGATTGGGGCCATTGATTTTAATACAGAAATTGAATTATTAAAATCAATACGAAAAGAATTTACTAAATCAGAAATTGAATTACGTGTTGATGCTAACGGAGCTTTTGAACCAAAAAATGCTTTAGAAAAGTTAAAAATATTATCTGATTTAGAAATTCATTCAATTGAGCAGCCTATCAGGCAAGGTCAGATTGAAGAAATGGCTAATTTGTGTTCCAAAACTTCACTACCTATAGCATTAGATGAAGAGTTGATTGGTGTATTTTCACAAGACAAAAAGCAACAATTAATAGAAATAATAAAACCGCAATACATAATCCTAAAACCAAGTTTAATAGGTGGGTTTTCAGGAAGTAAAAAGTGGATAGAAATAGCTAATAAGCAAAGTGTTGGTTGGTGGGTAACATCAGCTTTAGAAAGTAATGTTGGGTTAAATGCTATTGCTCAATTTACACATACGTTACAAAATAAAATGCCTCAGGGTTTAGGTACTGGAAGTTTATTTACCAATAATTTTGAATCTCCTTTACGAGTAAAAAATGGTACATTGCACTATCATCCAACAGAAAAATGGAATTTTAATTTATAGAATATGAATTATATACAACAAGCATATAAAGGGCAAAATAAGTGGTGGATGTTTTTAATAACAATAATTCTAGTAGGAGGATTGTTTATAGGAAACATCATTTATTTGTTGTTCTTTGCTGAAGATTTTAATGCTATAGAGGAACAGCAAAAATTAATGGAATTAATTCCAAGCAAAAATTTTTGGCTAGCAATGAATTTATTGCCTTTTGCTTTATTGTTAGGGTTGTTGTTTTTATTGGTGAAATTTATGCATGAGAGAAGTGTGAAATCTTTAACAACAGCAAGGAGGAAAATAGATTGGAAAAGGGTAGCATTTTCCTTTTTTCTGATAACAACGGTTACTTTAATTCTTTTTGCTATTAATTATATAATTGCTCCAGAAGAGGTTGTTTTGCAATTTGATGTGGTAAAATTCACAATTTTAGTATTGATAAGTTTGTTGTTGTTTCCCTTGCAAATAGGTTTAGAAGAGTATTTATTTCGAGGATATTTAATGCAGCATATTGGTGTGTTTGTGAAAAATAAATGGTTTCCGCTAATTGTGACTTCAGTTTTATTTGGATTAATGCATGGCGCAAATCCAGAAGTAGAAGAATTAGGACCAATAATTATGGTTTTTTATATTGGAACAGGTTTGATTTTGGGAATTATGACTTTGATGGATGATGGTTTAGAATTGGCGTTAGGTTTTCATTTTGGAAATAATTTGTTAGCCGCAATTTTAGTGACTTCTAAATGGTCTGCTTTACAAACAGATGCAATTTTTATGTCAACAATAGAAAATGGACAGAATGAAATTTTAGAGATAATTGTTCCGATTTTTGTACTGTATCCGTTACTTATTTTTATTTATTCAAAAAAGTATGGTTGGTCTAATTGGAGAGAAAAGCTTTTTGGAAAGATTGAAGAGCCATTGAATTTAAAAGAAAACTATAAAGTGTTAGATGCTGAATATGAATCAGTTTCATAAAGCCTTTAAATTAAATAACAAGTCGTTTTCTACTGTAAAAGAATTGCTCGATTATTCAAGTAGTGTTGATGAATCTACCTATTCTTTTTTATCAGAATGGTTTAATGAAGATGATTTTATTTTAGTGCAAACCTCTGGATCTACAGGAAAACCAAAACCGATTAAAGTCAAAAAAGAGTTTGCAATAAATTCAGCAATTACTACAAGTGATTATTTTGATTTAAAAGAAAATACAAAAGCTTTATTATGTCTTTCTACCGATTATATTGCTGGTAAAATGATGTTGGTTAGAGCCTTAACTTTAGGATGGCAATTGGATATTGTTTCGCCTGGCTTAAATCCTTTAGAAGAAAATAGTACAGGATATGATTTTTCTGCGATGGTACCAATGCAGTTAGAAAATTCATTAGATAAATTGCATTTTATTAGAAAGCTTATAGTTGGAGGAGGAGTAGTTTCTAGAAGTTTAAAAGATAAAATTCAATCGACAGAAACTCAAATTTTCGCAACCTACGGAATGACGGAAACTGTTACTCATATTGCAATCAAAAAGTTAAATCATTTTAATGTTGTTAATTCGAGAGCAATCGAGAAATCTTTTTATCAAACATTACCAAGTATTAGTATTTATAAAGATCATCGAAACTGTTTGGTGATTGAAGCTCCAAAGGTATCTAATGAAATCATTTTTACAAATGATGTTGTACAATTAATTTCTGATACAAAATTTGAGTGGCTTGGTCGTTTTGATAATGTAATTAATTCAGGGGGAATAAAATTACATTCTGAGAAAATAGAGGAGAAGTTGTTAAGTGTTATTAATCAACGTTTTTTTGTAGCTGGAATTGCAGATGAAAAGTTTGGGGAAAAGTTAGTACTATGTATTGAAAAAAATGTCACTTCGAGTTCAATAGAGAAGTCTCAAGTAGAAAATGATATAAAAAGCCTTACTTCACTTTCACAATATGAAATACCAAAAGAAATTTATTTTGTAGAAAGTTTTATAGAAACTGAAACAAAAAAAATCCAACGAAATAAAACGTTGGATTTGGTAGTGTGATTTTTTTAAATTGTTAGGCTTTTATAAATTATCATTAAAAAAAAAATTCAGCATCAAATTAATTCCATTTTATTAAAATGTACTGTATTATGCGTTTTTGATTTTATTTAAATTACTGCTACAATTTGATGATTTTTTTAAATAACATTTCATTTTTTAAATCAATTTTAAGGATATATATACCTTGTTTTAAATGTGATACATTGATTTCAGGTTTATTATTTTTTAATAGAGATTTACCATTGATATCTATTACTTCTAATTTATGGAATTTATAATTGTCTTTTAAAATAATTTTTAATTTTTTCTTAACTGGATTTGGACTTATACTGACTTTTTTTTCTGTAAAACTGTTTGTAGATAAATATGAAGATGAAGATGTTAAACCAGTACTGTAAGTGCTTACAAAACCAGTATTTTCTTTATTAGGAGCACCTACTGCCAAAGTAGTACCATTTTTAGATAATGAAGTGCTCCATCCAAAATTTTTAGCAGTATTATATATCCCATTATCAATTAATTTCCACTCATTGGAAAGAAAATTATAAACTCTTGTAATTTTATTATTTGTACCTATTGCTACAATATTCCCATCACTAGATACAGAAAAAGAGTTGTAGTTCCCGTAATAATCGTAATCATCAACTCCAATAATTACACCTTTTTTTGTAATTATTTTTGATATTGTGTCAAAATTAAATGAAGCAATATATCCTTTATAATTTTTTTGTTTGTAATTTACTGGCATACCAAGAGTTATAACTTTTGCGTTTTCTGATAACCATACTCTACTATAAAAGTCATCTTCGTTTAATTTGTCAATTCTAGTGCTTAAACTCCATCTAGTGTTAATTTGTTTATACTCATAAATAAAAACAGAACCTCTAGATGTTATTGCAATATAATTACCATTTCCAGATAATGAAATACTAAATCCAAAATAGTCTAAATACCCATATTTTAAGTGAGGTAATATACTTGTGATTTCTTGACCAAATAGTTCATATTTTGTACCGTTAGAATTTAATTTAAATACTCTTACATATCCAGATTGTACTGGTGTAATAATATCATTATCAATTTGATACTTTTTATTATACAGTGAACTTATAGCTATTGTTTTTCCGTCGTTAGATATAGCTATACTGTTTCCAGAATTATCTCCAGGTTTTTTTCCTACAATAGAATCTCCAACTTTATCCCAAGTTTTACTTGTATAGTTAAACTTAAAAACCCATACCTTTCCCGACTTTGTATGGCCTGAAGATATGTCTGAAATTAAAAGGAAACTACCATTGTATGATAATTCCATACGATAGCCAAAAGTTTCACTTACACTTGACAAATGCTCCCTACCTTTAATATTTTGCCCATGTTCTTTCCAATTTTCACCGTCTCTTATGTATACTTTAATTATACCTAAGCTTTCATCTGTTTTCGGTGAGCTTATAGCAAGTATTTTTCCATCACCAGAAAGTGCGGTAGTTGCTCCGAATCTACTCCAGTTTTCTGGTTGTTGAATATCGCTAATCTTAGTTTGTGAATAAAAGTTTACAGAATTAAGCAATAAAAAAATTATAATTTTTTTCATTATTAATATTTATATCAAAAATAAAAAAAGTTTTTTAACTAAAAATACCTACTAATAGGTATATTTAAGTGTAAATAATAAATTTTAACTTATGTATTGGAAATTTTATCTGATATTATTATATCTTATTTAGCTTGAGTTATATATAATTACATTTCCAACGAGTGGTATACATTCTGTACGTCATCATCCTCTTCTAGTTTTTCTAAAAGTTTTTCAACATCAGCTTGCTGTTCTTCAGAAAGTTTTGCTGTTGTGGTTGGGATTCTTTCAAATCCAGAAGATAAAATTTCAACATTTTCTTTTTCAAAGAAAGATTGAATTGCTCCAAATTGTTCAAAAGGCGCATAAATAATAACACCTTCATCATCCACAAAAACTTCTTCAACATCAAAATCTATGAGTTCTAGCTCTAATTCTTCCATATCAATAGAAATATCTTCTTTTTTTACCGTAAAGTTACAGGTATGGTCAAACATAAAAACTACAGATCCTGAAGTTCCTAAATTACCATTACATTTTGTAAAAGCAGCTCTAACATTAGCAACAGTTCTGTTATTGTTATCGGTTGCAGTTTCTACCACAATGGCAATTCCATGAGGTGCATAACCTTCAAATAATGTTTCCTTATAGTTGGCAGTATCTTTATCAGAAGCTTTTTTTATGGCGCGTTCTACATTGTCTTTTGGCATGTTTGCTGCCTTGGCATTTTGTATTACGGCACGTAAACGAGAATTTGTTTCTGGACTTGGACCACCTTCTTTTACAGCCATTACAATGTCTTTACCAATTCTGGTAAATGTTTTTGCCATTGCAGACCAACGTTTCATTTTTCTTGCTTTCCTAAATTCGAATGCTCTTCCCATTATTTACTAATTTATTCTTTATTACAGTTGTTCTTATAAAATTCTAAAATTTCAGGTAAATGTTTTAATTTGAATTCTTTTGATTGAATTTTGTTGACTAAAGTAGGACAATCTCCAAAATATTTTGATGCTGTTTTTTTGAAATTTTTATAAAGAAAATTACCTTTTGATCCTATTAAAGTTAATTTATCTTCGGTTTTTTTGTTCAAAAAATAATCTATTCTTTCAATTTTAAAATGATAGGCAAAATTATTATTAAAAGTTAAATGAGAAAAAAGACCATTTTTAAACTCTGAATGACTTTTGAAGTTTTTAGAATTTTCAATAAGTTTTTCAGTGATTTTAAATTGTTCCGTTTTCATATCTCTCATCATTTCATTAGCAGACCTTCTATCAACTTTACTATTTAAATAAAATAACTCTAACTTATTAGATGAGGTAATGTAAACACTCAGTTCGTCAAAATGAACTAATTCAGCAAAATGTAGAAATTTTGATTGATCAGTTTTTTTATAATAAAATTTTCGAGTATGATTTATATCTGAAAAGATAGTTATGCTTCTTACTTTTTTATATTTTACTTTTTTTCGTTTTCTCTGTTTTAAGCTATCTTTAAATCTTATATCAAATGCTGAGCCATTTAATTGAATATATCCTTTTAATGAATCATTATCTTTTAAAACTATTAACCCTTTAATAAAAGGATTATTCCTTAATTCTATTTGAGAATAAAGAGATTGACCTACTAATAAAAGAAGAAATAATAATACTTTTTTCATATACTATAGAACTTTTAAACCTGTAAAACGCCCATATTAAATTTCTTTTCAATCGGCGCATTATTTGCAGCTTCTATTCCCATAGAAATCCATGTTCTGGTATCTAAAGGATTTATAACGGCATCTGTCCAAATTCTTGCTGCAGCATAATAGGGAGAAATCTGATTATCATAACGTGACTTAATTTTGTCAAACAGCTCAGCTTCTTTTTCTGGAGTAATTTCTTCGCCTCGTTTTTTCAAAGATGCGGTTTCAATTTGTAGCAAAACTTTTGCCGCTGAATTTCCGCTCATTACAGCTAATTCAGCGCTTGGCCAAGCAACAATTAAACGAGGATCATATGCTTTACCACACATGGCGTAATTTCCAGCACCATAAGAATTCCCTATTACAATAGTAAATTTAGGTACAACAGAATTACTAACAGCATTTACCATTTTTGCCCCGTCTTTTATAATTCCACCGTGTTCAGATTTCGATCCGACCATAAAACCAGTAACATCTTGTAAAAATACTAAAGGAATTTTTTTCTGATTACAATTAGCAATAAAACGTGTCGCTTTATCAGCAGAATCATTATAGATTACACCACCAAACTGCATTTCTCCTTTTTTGGTTTTTACTAATTTTCGTTGATTGGCAACAATGCCAACTGCCCAGCCATTAATTCTAGCATAACCAGTTAAAATAGTTTTTCCGTAGCCTTGTTTATATTGTTCAAATTCAGAATTATCAACCAATCGATTGATAATTTCTAACATATCGTATTGTGCATTTCTTTCTTTTGGAAGAATTCCGAAAATATCTTCTTCATTTTCTTTTGGAGGAAAAGATTCAGTTTTGCTAAATCCTGCTTTATCAGCATCACCAATTTTATCTACAATAAATTTTATTTTATCTAAAGCGTCTTTATCATCTTTAGCTTTGTAATCTGTAACGCCAGAAATTTCACAATGAGTAGTTGCTCCGCCAAGCGTTTCGTTGTCAATAGATTCTCCTATGGCTGCTTTTACAAGATAACTTCCAGCTAAGAAAATACTAGCCGTTTTGTCTACAATTAATGCTTCATCGCTCATAATAGGTAAATAGGCTCCACCAGCTACACAGCTTCCCATAACAGCGGAAATTTGAGTGATTCCCATGCTGCTCATCACAGCATTATTTCTAAAAATTCTTCCAAAATGTTCTTTGTCGGGAAAAATTTCATCCTGCATGGGTAAATAAACACCAGCAGAATCAACTAGATATATAATGGGTAATTTATTTTCTATGGATATTTCTTGAGCTCGTAAATTCTTTTTTCCAGTGATAGGAAACCAAGCGCCAGCTTTTACTGTTGCATCATTTGCAACCACAATACATTGCTTGTTTTTTATATAGCCGATTTTTACAATAACTCCGCCAGAAGGACATCCGCCGTGTTCTTCATACATTCCTTCTCCTGCAAAAGCTCCTATCTCTATTGACTTTTTATCAGTGTCTAATAAATAATCTACACGTTCACGAGCTGTCATTTTAGCTTTAGCGTGGTGTTTGTCAATTCTTTTTTGACCGCCACCTAGTTTTACTTTTGCAAAACGCTTGCGTAAATCAGCTACTAAAAGTTTATTGTAATCTTCGTTTTTGTTGAAGTTTAAATCCATAAAGATTGTAAGTTTTCAATTGCTAAAATAAGAATTTTTTAGCTGTATGAACTAATAATATTTTCTACAGAAGTGGCAATTTCCCTATAGCGATTTGTTCTTTCTAAGCGTTTTGGTTCTGCAACTCTTTCTTGACAGTTTTTAATTGAGCAAGTTTCGCAAGTTACACCAACTTCTCTCTTATTGAAAGGGTTGTTTTTTAAGAAATTAATTTTCTTTTTTAAGTGTGGAGATAATAACATCCCAATACTAATGCTTCTACTATTTTCTTTTCGAAAAGGGTCTGAGGTAGCGGAAGAAAGTACTAGGTATTCATTCTTTTGGTTTTCATAAGAGGAAATTTGAACTCCAAAAGCAGCTCTAGTTTTATCTGTTTTTTCTAAATCTTCAATAGTTTTAAGAGAAATCCATCTTCTACAATAATGTTCGTTATTTCTGTTAGCGTGCGGTGCTTGTTGTTGTGTAATGTGTAATTCTTTACTTAATCTATATTCTGGAGAGTTTTCTTTGTGTGTAAACCTTAAAAAGAATAGGTTTTTTATATTAAAATACTTAGGTAAAATGTTTGTTAAGCGTTGATAAAAAGTCTCTTGCGAACAATTAAAATGTTTAATTATTTGATGAAGTTTTAAAGGTTGCCATTCTTCTTGTGCAAAAAAGTCAGTTAGTTTTTCGGTAAGTATTTTTCTTGGAATGATTAAAGCACCTGCGAAATAAGAAGCAATAAAATTATTTAAAACTTGATCGAAATTTTCAAATTTAATCCATGGAAACGTGTAGAGTCTATCTTCAATCTTTAAAAAGTTATAGGCAAGTTCTTTTCCGTAAATAAAGGTTTTTTGAGCTTCAGAAATATCTTTATCTATTAGTAAGACTTTCTTTTTTGGGATAAAAATATTCCTAACCGAACCTATATTATTATGTTTAGAAAGTGTGTTTTCGTCTATGGTGTAGTTAAATTCTTCAATTAAAATATCTTCTAAATCTTTGGGGGTAATTTTTTTTGATAAATCTATGTGATAGGATTCAGCAAACTTTTCAACATCCTTTTCAATATCATCAAAGTAATTATTATGCGCTTCTTGATAAGATCTTAGTGAGGCTAAGAAGAAGCTTTCTCTAGTTAGATTATAGTTTTGAGAAATTTTAATAATAGTGCTAATAAACGCATTAACTTTAGCTGGTGCATTTGCTACAATATCAATTAAGTTGTTTTCTTTTATTCCGAATAATTCTAAAGGAATTTCTTTTAATATTTTCGATTGTAAAATTTCCCCAATAGGGGCTAAGTTTTTATCAAGTTTTAAAGAAACCATATGGTCATATGGTACTTCTAGACTTTCGGAAAGTAAAATTATTTTATCAGTTTTTGGATATTTCTTTCCTTTTTCAATCTCGTTTAAATACGATTTAGATAAGCTAGTTAGTTTTGCTAAACCAAATAGTGAAAGGTTTTTTTCAGTCCTTATCTGCTTTAGTTTAAGTCCGAAAATTAATCGAATGTATTCGTCTTCTATCGTCATAAATTCAAAGATACAATAAATTAGCGAATATGTTAAAAATTATATTTTTTAATAATTTAGCGAACGTTCGCTTGTGGAGTTCAAAAAATATTTATATCATTGCAGAGTAGAATTTAAAAATTAAAGAGTATGCAACAAGATGTTTTATTAAAAAAGATTGATTTTAAGGGCTTTAGTGTTGATGATTATCAAGATGTTTTAACAAACAAAGCAAAAGTATTTTTGTTAGCGTTACATGATAAATTCAATGAAAGAAGATTGAAGTTGTTGGAGACTAGAGAAATTGAACAAGCTTTTTTTGATGCTGGTAATTATCCTTCGTTTCCAGAAGAAACAAAAAATATTAGAGAATCTGATTGGGTTTGTGCTCCGTTGCCAGAAGATTTATTAGATAGAAGGGTAGAGATTACAGGGCCAGTAGATAGAAAAATG
Organism: Lutibacter sp. Hel_I_33_5; assembly: GCF_007827455.1. Lineage (NCBI taxonomy): Bacteria > Pseudomonadati > Bacteroidota > Flavobacteriia > Flavobacteriales > Flavobacteriaceae > Lutibacter > Lutibacter sp. Hel_I_33_5. Next base: position 577,453 of record NZ_VISM01000001.1, on the reverse strand, counting down.
GTGATTAATGCGTTGAATTCTGGTGCAAAAACTTTTATGGCAGATTTTGAGGATAGTAATTCTCCAAATATTATAAATAATTTGAATGGTCAAATTAATTTGCGAGATGCAAATAATAAAACAATTTCATTTTATAATGAGAAAAAAGATAAAACGTATCAATTAAATAATGAAGTAGCAACTTTATTAGTAAGGCCTAGAGGTTTGCATTTAAATGAAAAGCACCTTACAGTTGATGGTGAAGCGATGTCGGGATCTTTAGTTGATTTTGGTTTGTACTTTTTTCATAACATTAAAACGTTGCAAGAACAAAATTCAGCTACCTATTTCTATTTGCCAAAATTAGAGCATTATTTAGAGGCTCGTTTTTGGAATGATGTTTTTGTTTTTGCACAAGAATATTTAAACATTCCGCAGAATACAGTTAAAGCGACTGTTTTAATAGAGACAATTACTGCTAGTTTTCAATTAGATGAAATTATTTATGAATTAAGAAATCATATGGCAGGATTAAATTGTGGTCGTTGGGATTATATCTTTTCTTATATCAAAAAATTTAGAAATCATAAGGGCTTTATGGTTCCGAATAGAGATCAAGTAACTATGAAATCACCTTTTATGGAGGCGTATTCTTTACGAGTTATTCAACGATGTCATAAAAGAAAAGTACATGCAATGGGAGGGATGGCAGCTCAGATTCCAATTAAAAATGATGAAATGGCTAATGATTTGGCTTTTGCAAAGGTATTAGCAGATAAAGAACAGGAAGTTAAAAATGGGCATGATGGAACTTGGGTTGCGCATCCAGGATTAGTTTCTGTAGCTATGAGTGTTTTTAATGAAAATATGTTGACGCAGAATCAGATTCATGTTGGTAGAAATGATATAAATATTACAGAAGAGGATTTGGTAGAAATGCCAATAGGTACAATTACAGAAGAAGGAATTAGAAAAAATATCAATGTGGGAATTCTATATATAGAAAGTTGGTTGAGAGGTAATGGTGCTGCGGCTTTATATAATTTAATGGAAGATGCTGCAACTGCAGAAATATCTAGAACTCAAGTTTGGCACTGGTTGCATAATGGTGTTCAAATAGAAGATGGTAGAGAGTTTGATTTTGAAATGTATCTTTTATTAAAAAAAGAAGAGTTAAGTAAAATCAAAAAAATGGTTGGAGATGAAAATTATACCAATGGGAAGTTTCAGTTAGCAATTGAATTATTTGATGAATTAGTTTTATCAAAAGAATATAAAGAGTTTTTAACCCTATCAGCATATAATTATATATAAAAAAAGTGTCTCGCAACTACGGCAATAGTATACGAGACGTAATTATCAAAATTTAGAATAACATTAATAATTAAAGCAAAATTATGAAAAATTTAGCACAAACAAATTACAGTTCAGCATTAGAAACAGTTAGAAGTTTAAAAAAGAAATACGGAGCAACTTGGAGTTCTATTAATTCTGAAAATGCAGCAAGAATGGTTGCTCAAAATAGATTTACATCTGGTTTAGATATCGCAAAACATACTGCTAAAATTATGAGGAAAGATATGGCAGAATATGATGCAGATTCTTCAAAATATACACAATCTCTTGGTTGCTGGCACGGTTTTGTTGCGCAACAAAAAATGATTGCTGTAAAAAAACATCATCAAACTACCAATAAAAAATACTTGTATTTATCAGGATGGATGGTTGCAGCATTACGTTCAGAATTTGGTCCATTACCAGATCAATCAATGCATGAAAAAACTGCAGTTCCATCGCTTATCAATGAAATCTATGATTTTTTAAAACAAGCGGATGCAATTGAATTAAATGATTTGTTTAGACGTTTAGAAAATGGAGAAAATGTGCAAGATCAAATAGATAATTATGAGTCTCATATTGTACCAATTATTGCTGATATAGACGCTGGTTTCGGTAACGAAGAAGCTACTTATTTGTTAGCTAAAAAGATGATCGAAGCTGGTGCTTGTGCAATTCAAATTGAAAATCAAGTTTCAGATGCGAAACAATGTGGTCATCAAGATGGAAAAGTAACAGTTCCTCATGAAGATTTTATAGCAAAATTGAATGCTGTGAGATATGCTTTTTTAGAATTAGGAATTGAAGATGGAATTATTGTAGCGAGAACAGATTCGGAAGGAGCGGGTTTAACTCAAAAACTTCCTGTGAGTCAGGAGCCAGGAGATTTAGCTTCTCAATATTTAGCTTTTGTTGATGCTGAAGAAATTAAAATTAAAGATGCAAAAGATGATGATGTATTGTTAAAAAGAGATGGAAAATTATATCGTCCAATAAGATTAGCAAATGGATTGTATAAATTTAAAGATGGTTCTAATATAGATAGAGTGGTGTTAGATTGTATAACAAGTCTGCAAAATGGAGCAGATTTGTTGTGGATAGAAACTCCAACTCCGAATGTAAAGCAGATTGCTCATATGGTGAATAGGGTTAGAGAAGTTGTGCCAAATGCAAAGTTGGTTTATAATAATTCACCATCATTTAATTGGACCTTAAATTTCCGAAATCAAGCATTTGATGAAATGTTAGAGGAAGGTGAAAACATGACGGAGTATGATAGAAATAATTTAATGGATGAAGCATATGACGGTTCTGAATTATGTCACAGGGCAGATGATAAAATTAAAACGTTTCAGGTTGACGGAGCAAGAGAAGCAGGAATTTTTCATCACTTAATTACATTACCAACCTACCATACAACTGCACTTCATATGAATGATTTAACTGAAGGGTATTTTGGAGAGCAAGGTATGTTAGCGTATGTAAAAGGTGTGCAAAGACAAGAGTTAAGAAAAGGAGTGTCTTGTGTAAAACATCAAAGAATGGCGGGTTCAGATTTAGGAGATGATCATAAATCGTTCTTTGCAGGTGATAAAGCGTTAAAAGCTGGGGGAGAAAAAAACACATCAAATCAGTTTGAAATTAAATCAAAGAAAGTTGTAGTTAAAGAAGGGTTAAGCGTAGTTGCTTAACGAATTAAAAGTCATTGTTGTTAGTTAATAAAAGGTTGTTTTAAGAAATTAAGACGGCCTTTTTTTGTTAGAATTTATACAGGACTTAATATTAAGATGAAATAAACACCTGTTTTTTTGAATGTTTTTTAACTTTTTGTAACAAATTCAAGAGTTTGAATACATATAACTGGTAGAAATTTGGTTTTAATTAAAAAAAATAACGAAATTGCTTCTCCAAAAATTGTTCAACTTTAAAAACAAATAAAAAATATGTCTGATGATTTTGATTTATTAGAAACTACATCTAACGAAAAAACTGAGAAAGTAGATGTTAATTGGGGTAAAGCTATAGATACAATGAAATCTAAATTAGCGCAAGAAGATGATCCTCAAACAAGGCAAAAAATATTAAATGCAACATTAGATGATGTTGTAGATATGGCAAAAGAAGATAGAGCTTCTTTATTAGATGCTATTAAAGATTTAACAGACTATCAAGATGAAGTTGGTATAAAATTCGAAGGTTTTTCAGCTTTAAATAAAGAAGAACAAAAAGTTATTGATGATGCTCAAAAAGCATTAGAAAGAGCAAGGATAGAGTTAGAAGATGCGCAAAATAAACCAGATACTTGGTGGAATAATTTATGGGGAAGAAAATCTAGAATTAAAAGAGAAGAAGTAGAATTTGCAGCAGCAGAAAAAGTACGTGCAGGTGCAGATAATAAAGCAAAAGCATTGTTTCAGCAACGTATAGAAAGTGCCGATATTCAAACTTTATTAGGCGAACTTTCTTTTAAATCTCAAGCAGCTGTTACACGTTTGAAAAACAGGGAAATTGAAATTAAAGAAGTAGAAGAAAAACTAAAAGGCGCTATTGTAGAAGCTTCTAAAAATCATACGAAAGCTTTAGAGAAAAAGAAAGAGGTAGAATCTAAATTAGAAGAACAGTATGCGTTGTTAAAACAATCTCGTCAAGAGTTAGAAGAAATTGCTGATAAGCAATCTACTGAATATTCTGAAGCAATTGGTAAAGTAACAACTATAGAACAAAAAGTAGAGGAATTAGAAGGTCTAAAAAATGCGTATACGACTTTGGCAGCAAGTAAAGATAGTTTTGTTCATAAACATAATTTAACCATTAAAGTATTAACTTCTTTACGTTCTAATTTGCAAACGCACAGAGCAAAATTAAAATCTGACACAGAAGAAAGATTAAAGTATTATGATGGTTATATTGTTGCTTTAAAAGCAAGAACAGATCAAGAATTTGCTGCAATTTTAGAACATTTAGGTGTAAAAACAGATGAACATATCGGAGAAACTTTAGCTTCTATGCATTCTGCAAGTGCGAAAGCACGTCAAGATATGATGGACAACATTCCAGTTCACGAAAAAGTAATGAAAGGTGTGTATAGTACGTATGCAGAAGCATTACAAGAAATTAGAGAAAAGGATATTGACATCCAAAAGAATTTTGCTGACCGTTACGGAATCGATATGAAAGAGATTTTCGAAGATTATTACAAAGCAGATCCTAATGCACCAGCAGACGGAGATGCAGAACCTGCAGATAATCCAAAACCAGAAGCAAGTGGAGATGACGATTTGTTGTCTTAAAAAAATAGTAAAGAGTTATACAGTAGTAGTTTGCAGTCAATAATTGACTGTAAACTCTACTTGATATTGAGCTTACTAAGTACTGCCAACTAAAAAATGATTACAACTCCATTAGATTCCGCTATTTTAAATTCTAAAGAACAATATGTTTTTTATCATAAAATGGTAGATTTTATTTTAAAAGAATTATTAGTTCGAGTACAAAATGAAAAGTTGTGCAATCAACAAGAACTCATTTTTTTTAAGCAATATTCAGATTTACTTTTATATTCTATAGAAGCCATGCGTATAAAATATATGTATGATGAAGAGGATAATATGAAAGTAGATTTAACAGAATCTGGATTTCCAAATTATTTAGAGTTTAGGTATTTGTATAACGATTTGGAACTCAGAAATGAGTATTTAGATAAGTTAGTAGATACACAAATTCTTAAAGATGATTTTTTAGATACACTACTTAGAAAGAAACAAAAAGTTAAGAAGAATAAATTGTTTCAAGCAGCGTCAACTGTATATTACAAATCTGTAAATCAGCAATATATATTTAATAGGTTTGTTCAAGGGAAAATTATTGAAACACCCAAATACTCACATACTAACTTTGCTAACTTAATGACAAGTTGGAGTTTCTATGATGTCAGTAATAATAGACCCTATATTCTTTTTATGTATTTCCATTTTGACGGTAAAAGAATTATGGATCATAAAGAAGAATTATATCAGGTTTTAAAAGAAAGTGCTGATAGAGATATGGCTTTAGATACAATGGCGTATAATATTGATAGAAAATTACCAGACATTCATCCAAAGCATATTAAAAGAATTGATTTAGGACCCATACATAATGTTTTTGCAAAAGATGAAAATGTAATTACACATGCAATTTTAGATGGAATAGCAAAAAAAGAAATTCCTTTAGAATCTTACGCTTTATCATTTAAAATCGATGAGGTTTTTTCTGGATCAACATTTAAAGAAGGTGGTTTTTTCTCAAAACAAACCATGCAAAAATGGAGCGAAGTAATTCCTCAGAAATATGTTTTTGCGCCGCATAGAATAATACAATTATTACATAATAAAATACCGGACGTTTTAAACAATTTAGCAAAACCTCCAATTGATATGGCTGATGTAAAAATTACGAATGTTTAAAATTAGTATTTTTTCTAAATACGAATACTAATATTTTAACAACTAAAGATTAAGAAATATGGAACACAATTCAACTTTTCCTATAAAACAAAACGAATTAGACATGCTTCGAGATGAAGCAAGTGGTTATTTAAAAACTGTACAATGGGAGCAAAGTACAAGAGCAAAAAATAAAGATAAAGATGCAAAAGATGATTCAATTTTATTGTATTTATCCAGAGCAAATAGCGGAAGTAATGTAGAAATTACATCAGTTTCTAAAACAATTTTAGCTTTAAAAAAGCGCTTGTTACCAGATTCTATTGCAATACCTGTGTATTTAAATCAGACTTTATATGCAGTGCAAGAAGGTTTAACTTTAGGAATTTGGATTAAAGATTCTTATTATGATGCTTCAGGTTTATCCAGCTTAGCAGAAAGAAAATCAGCTTTAGATTCTAACGGAAAAAGAGAATTTGAAAGTAAAATGCAAACTGCAACTGCATTTCAGTTATTTGCATCAGCATATAAAATATTATACGATTTAAAACCTCACGCTTCTGATGATTTATCTGTGATGAAGCAAAAGTTTGCAGGTATTCCAGAAGTATCATTATTATCGCCATTAAAAGGTGTTGCTTGTAGTTTATTTTATTATGATAAATATTTGGGACACCCAGATATTATAAAATCGGATAAAGATGTAATCGATTTTACGGTTGTTTATTTTGAAGCATTTATTAATGAAATCAATCTTAGAAAAAGTAGTTTAGAATACACCGAAACGATAGTTGATAGAACTTATAAGTTAGAAAATTCTGAATTTGCAATTTCTGGTTGGGAAAACACATTTAGCGGAACTGCGGTTAGTATTGAATTTAATAAAATTCAATTCGAACAGATTGTTGGAAATAAAGATGCAAAGCATTTTGCACGAAGATTAACAGAAAGAATGTTAAGTTATGATTTTGATGCAAAGAAAAATCCGTTTCAAGAATTAGGAGGTTTTATGCCTGTTTTTATGGGATATGGGATTCCAGGAACAGGAAAATCGATGTTAATTGCGGCAATTGCAACTCGTTTAAAAGAGCATTCAGATAATTTAGAGATTCCATTTTTATTTCATCCAATGCCAGATACATTAATCTCTACTTTTCAAGGAGGATCGGCAGAAAAAATGGTAGAATGGATGAAACCAATGCAAGATCCATCAAAATTAATTTTTGCGCCAATTGATGATGCAGAAAATAATTTACAAGAAAGAACTGCACAAGGAGTTTCTGCTGGTGTAAAAGAAGTTATCGGAGTTTTTCTTAGATATACAGAAGGTGCATATGCCGTAAATTATGGAAATTCTTCGATTGGCTTATTTACCAATTTACCAGAAATGTTAGACAAAGCGGTGATTTCTAGAGTGCAAGGTAGATTTAAAATTGACGGAGCAAGAACCGAACATGATTTCTTAGATCAAGATCATTTATGGTGGCGAAAACTTAAAAAAACAATGCCAGATTTTGTGAATATGACGAATCCGACTGATTATGAATTTTTAAAAGATCAAGGCTTGGCAAAAAATATGGGAGACATTTTAAATTCCATTGAAAAGCCATCAGAAGAACGTGTTTTAGATGCTTATAGTAAAGCTGAGAAAAAGCACAAAACCAACGAACATTTATTCTTTGCGAGTTTGTATAAAGAAATTCAAAAAATATTTCCATTCTTTTCATCAAGAGATGTGCGTAATATTCAATCTGCAATTTCATTGCGATTAACAGATTTTGATTTAGAACAAGATTGGTTTGAGAATCCAGAAACTTATTTTAAGCAACCGTATGAAACAAAGTTTAATATGTTGCAAGAATTAATGAAATCGAATATGAAAGGATTGGATTTTTCTGAAGTGAGAAGACAAGAAGTTGTTCGTTATTTAGATAATGTAGCTACTATTGCAGATACTGATTTTAAACGGAAAGTTGATGCAAGGGTAAATCAATTAAATATAGATTTAGAAGCAAGAAGAAATTTTGAAAACGGTAATTAAAGAAAGCGTAAGTAATGTTACCAAAAAAATAATTTCAAATTTTTGGGGCACATTAGAACACGTAAGTTTAGATTTTAAATTCAAAAATGGTGAAACAAAACGTTTTACACATGAGGTGTACGGTAAAAATGATGGTGTTGCTATTTTACTTTATAATAAAGATTCTAAAAAAGTAGTACTGTCTAAACAATTTAGAACGCCCGTTTTTGTTGCAGGAGTTAATCAAGGATATTCTATTGAAGTCTGCGGAGGTGCGTTAGAAGGAAATGAATCGCCAGAAACCTGTGTTATTAGAGAATCTGAGGAAGAAATTGGCTATAAAATTTCTAACTTAAAAAAAGTAAATACCGTTTTTTTATCACCAGGAATTGTAAAAGAAAGAGTTCATTTATATGTCTGCGAATATAAAAATGAAGATAGAATAAATAATGGTGGTGGTTTATTAAATGAAAATGAAGAAATTGAAGTTTTAGAGATTTCTTTTGAGGAAGCTCTAAAAATGATAGAAAGAGAAGAAATTATTGATGCTAGAACTATTATGTTGTTACAGAATATTTTGATTTGTAAATTGTTATAATGAAAGATGTAATTTTAAAGTATTATTTCCCAGTTTTTGGGTTATGTCTTGGAATCATAGTTCCAATGGGTATTATGAACTATGATTCGGATAAAATTTATGAGCTAGTTTTAAGTTTATCGATACTAATTATAATCTTAACTCTTCTTTTAGGAACATTTAATTATAAATTTGGTAATAAAATTGAATTAAAAAGAAAAAAAAGATTATTAAAAAAAGAATTATTTAAGCAATTTGTTTTTAAAGGTTTTGTAAATAACGAAGTTTCAGTTTCAGGGTATTTTAATAATTATTTTATAATTATTTCTCCAGAAAAAGATAGAGTTCAACCAAGAAAATGGATAGAAATTGTTTTATTGTTTAATCCAAAACAACAAAATCAATTTATTCCGAACTACATTTTTGAAAAACTATATAAAATCAATAAGAAAAATTATACTTGGAATTCTAATATTTTAACAATAAATATAATTTATGGAATTAAGATGCCAAGTTATAACCGTATTAAAAAATCTATTGAAGAAGCAACTCAAATTTTAAAAAATAATAATATTGAGCCAATTTTATTAAAAGACTGGGAGTTGTCTACAGATGAAAGCGTTAAATATTATAATCAAGTATCTAAATTAAAAAAATATTAAATTAAAATATCATTCTTGAGAAAGTAGGAATGAAAAATAATAATGGATAAACTAAAACAAGCAAATTTATACAGAAGCGAGCTAATTTCTATTAATGGAAAACTTGTTGAGCGTTATAATAAATGCTTAGAAAAATTAGGTTTTACTCCAACTAAATTAACTTCTTTTTCCATAGACGGAATAGGTTGGAGCCCAGAAATAGCAGAAGAGAAAAAAGAAATTTTCTATTTAAATAATGGAGAAGCAAATTCTCATTGTATTTTAATTAGTCCGTTACAAAAAGGATTGCCAGTTTATAACCCCTTTCATTCTTTTGATAGAGAAGTGATGAAAAGAGTTTTTATAATGCATGGAAAAAAAATACAGAATATAACAAGAGATTCTGCTATTTGTGTTGATTTTGATCAGAAAATCGACGTTTTTTATGAGCCTTTAGATATTCTTAAATATAAAGATGTTGTAGTTAGTTTTAGATTGATAGATGATTTAGATAAAGCTAAAAAAGAACAATTAGCTTTAATAGATAAATTTAATTCAGATAATAATTTTATTGATGAAAATATTCATCAAGAATTATTGGATTCAGCAAAAAAATATGGAGATTTAAGAGAACGAAAATTAAAATTAAATCCTGTTACTTTTACAACTGATTCTTTTTATACAAAGGCTTTTGGAGGTGTTTATTTATTGCGAAACTTTATTTCTCCCATTATCGTTTTCGAAAGTAAGGATGCTTATAAAGAAGCTATAAAAGATACGGTTCATGATATAATAATGTTTCATATTTCACAACCTGAATTAATCGATCAATTAAAAGAACATTTAATAATAGAGTCTAATTTTAATACTGAAGTTGGTTCAAAAAGATATGAACGAGTAAAAAAGTTTATCTTTTCTGAATCTTTAAAAGAAACTCAACACCCTATAAGTAACATTCTAGAAGATAAGATGTTATTTAAAAGTTATTTAAATAAAGTACCTTTAGAAGTGCGGAAAAAAGTAATGAGTGTAGAGCGTTATTTAGAAAAGAAATCAATAAGTAACGATATAAAAATTAAAGATATTGTTGATGAACAATTTTACGTGGCTTTGCATAATCCACATTCATCTTTAAGAGCGAATCATCAAGACTTAATTTGGAAACTTTTGGTAAATATTTCTCCTTTAGATGTGTTGTTTTGGTATTGGTACGATAAAGAAGACTTTTATAATCAATATAAAAATTGGGATGATTCTAAACAAGATTGGGTGATTGAAACGATAAAAAATAATATTTAAAAATATAGATTATGACATTAGAACTTATTGTATTTATTGGAGCAATTTTATTCGGAATTCTATTGTATTGGAGAGAATCACAAGGAAATGGAATCTATCGATTTTTTAATAAGTTGATGAATTCGAAAGAGTTGCAAATGAAATCAACGGATAAAAAGGGATTTGTTTATCAGCAATCATTATTGCTAAGAATTGTTTTTATTACTGCGCTCTTTTTGATTGGTATTTTAATTACTCGATTTTTAATTCCAATTGATTTAGCTACCATTTCAATCTTTGCATCCATGATTGTAGGAACTTTAATTGGTACTTATGTAGCTAATTTTGTTTTTAAATCGAATGAAGTAATTGAAGAAAAATCCGATTCTATTGAAGATGTTTTTCATGAAACCCTAGAAAAAGGAAAAGATTTTATAGAAGATTTAAAATCGAAAGATGATAAAGAAGTTACCGAAGTAAAAAAGATAAAAGAAGAACCAAAAGAACAAGAGAAAAGCGCGAGAGAACGTTTGAAGGATAAAGGGTTGATGTAGAGACTGTTATTCTTGTCTAAGCATAGAATTCATTATAATAATTTAATTCACAGTTGCTCACGCTGTAAGTTTCTTCCCTTTGGGAAGATTAAGATGGGCTATAATTATGATTAAAAGATATTGGCAAAAAGGAGGGAAGCAGAAAAGAAACCTAATTATTTTAGGATTCATTTTATTGATGGCTTTATTTATTTTACGTGATGATTATCAGCCAGCATTATTATTTCTTCGAAAATATATTTTTATAATTCTAGTTTCTTTTTTGGTCTTATTTTTTGGATTAAGAAAGTTTCGAAAATCAGCAAGTACTGGAAAACGAATTGGTATTTTAATCGGTTTAATTGCTTTTTTCGGATTGCTTTATGTAACCGGATGGCATTTTAAAATGTACGATTATATGAGAACGTATAATGTTTTTAATAATTTGAATCGCATTGAAATAAACGAATTACCATTAACTCAAAATGAACGAATTCAACCACTTAGAAATATTTTTTCGATGGCAAATGAATCAGTTGGGGAAACTAAAGATGTTTCATTACCTCATTTAGTTAGAATAGATTCTGTCAATAAATGGACGATGGCAATTCAGCCAACAGAAAAATATGTTTGGCAAGGAATTAAAGACAATACAGAAGAAGTTTTTGCGGTTTCAAGTACGACACCATTCCCAAGATTTTCATCAGAAAATAGAATTCCAGTAACCTTTTCTATAGGAGAATCCTTAAAATTTAGTAGAAACACATATAATGCAGTTGTACAGCGTTTTAATATTTTTCAGCTTTTTACAATGGAACCGAGTGATACTTATTATTTAAAAAATGATAATGGTCAATGGGTACAAGTTGTAAGTTTAATTAAATGGAAAGGCTTTTTATTTCCGTATCCAACTTTTGGTGGTGTTATGGTGGTTGATAATGGCGAACATGATTTTAAAGATTATATAGAGCGTATTTTAATTGGAAAAGGAACATATGTTTCTCCAAATGAAATGAAAAATTACCCATATTTAACCAAACAAAATACTTTGGCAGAAAAAGTATCTCGTTTACAAGCAGAATCTTTAAAATTTATTGGAGGTTTTAAAGATCCTTTACCTTGGAATATGAAAACGGCTGTTAAGATTCCAGATTTACCAGACGACCAAAATCAACAACCTTTTGTAACCGATTTTAATTTTTCTGATACTAATACTAAAACATTTAACGGATTATATCATTGGTTTGGTTTAGAACCTGTAGGAGACGAAAGAACAAGTTTAACTTATAGTGTTTTTATTCCTGCGGATGGAACAGATGCATTGTATTATTACGATCATGCTACTAAGAAACAAGGATATGCAGGTGTATCTGCAATGCCTTTAAAAGTGATAGAATCTAAGAAAGAATTCGATTGGTCAGTTAATAAACCTGTAGAATTTAGACCTTATATTAAAAATATTGCAGGAAGAAAACGAATGTTTTTCTTAGGAACAATTTCTGCAATTAAAAAAGAAAATTCTCAGTTTGATGGTTCTGCGACACCAGATTTAGCTTTAATTGATAGTGAATATAGAGATGTTGTTTGGATAGATGCAAAACATCCAAGCAAATGGGATTTAACCGTTTTTGATCAATTAGGAGAAGCCTGGAGAGAAAGTGAATACTCAAATGAGTTCTTTAAAAAGAACATGAACTTAGTGTCTTTAGATAGAAAGATAGTTTCTTTAGATTCAATAAAATTATTGTCTAAACAAGAAAAAGATTTTAATAAAATTAAAAGATTACAAAGGCAAATAGATTCTATTAAAGCTAGTAATTAAAATTCTAAAATCATTTTTATATCACTTCTTAAGTACGGCGAATTTTCTTCAACAGGAATTTCTATAAAACCATATTTTCTATAGATATAAATAGCGTTTTCTAATTTTGTATTTGAATATAAAATAAGAGAATTTAAGTTTATTTCTTTAGCAAAATTAATACAATGTTGCATTAATTTTTGTCCAATTTTAAAACCTCTATGCTTTGGTGATACTGCCATTTTTGTAAGTTCGAATAAGCCATCTTTAGTTGGCATTAAAGCTACCGTACCAACAATTTCGTTATTTAATTTCGAGAAAAATATGTATCCACCTTTGTTTATGATATATTTTTCTGGATTACTTAAAACTTCCTCATCATAAGGTTCTACATAAAAATAAGTTTTTAGCCATTCAATATTTAACTCATAAAAATAATTGGCATATTCTTTTTTAAATGAAATGATATTATTTGAGTTGATTTTAATATGATTAATTATTGCACTACTAAACCTGTTTTTTTCAAATTTGTTTTCTAAAATATTCAAATGTTCGTTTAATGAATCTGAAGTGATTTTTGTATATTCTTTAATCATATATTCAATACTTTTCCAGATAGGGTCTATGTTTTTCGCAAGCTTTTCACCTTTTTTTGATAACTGAATATTTTTTTTACGACGATCTTTTTTATCTTCAGAGATAACTATTAGCTCTTTCTTTAAAAGTTTATTTAAAGATTGAGTTACTGAAGGTTGAGAAACATTTAGGCTTGTTGTAATTTCATTATTATTAATTCCTTTATTATTTTTTACTATTTTAAATACTGGGAATAGGTAAGGGTCAAAATCTATATTAAATTCATCATATACTAGCTGAGTTTCACGCATCATATATTCGCTTACTCTTTTTAATCTTGATCCAATCCCTAAATTTCCAAAACCAATTAATGCATCCATTTTATAATTATTTATATAAGTGCTTATGTAAAATTATTGTTTATTATTTTAATATCAAAATATATATGATAAAAAATAATATACCTAGAAAATATATTCCATGGAATATATTAAATATTTTACTATATTTGTATTGAATTTAAAATAGATACAATGAAAACAAATAGAATTATTTTTTACGCATCAACAGGTTTATTAACATTATTAATGCTTTTTTCGGTTAGTCAATATTTTTTTAATCATGAAGTAATTCAAGGAGCTTTTACAAGTTTTGGATATCCAACATATCTAATTTATCCATATGGAATTATTAAATTACTAGGTATAGTTGCTTTTTGGTTTTTTAGAGGTAAGTTTTTAAATGAATGGGCGTATGCAGGATTTTTCTTTGCATTTATTTTAGCCTTTTTTGCACATTATATGATTGGTGATGGAGATCAAATGGGAGCTTTGGTTGCCTTGATTTTATTAATTGTATCATATATCTACAGTAAAAAAATAGGGTAATGGCAAGTAAAGTTTCTAAAGTTACCCTTACCAATAAAAAATATTTAGCCGAAGTGCAGATGAGAAATCATTTTGCGGTTATTGATGAGCCCTTAAAATCGGGGGGAGGAGATACAGCACCAACTCCTGTAGAATATCTGTTAACGGCTATTGGCGGTTGTGTTTCTATCACGCTAAGAATGTATGCTGAAAGAAAAGGTTGGGATTTAGGAAAAATCCATGTAGAAGTTTCTCAAAAAGAAGAATTAACAAAAGACGGGATCAAAAAATCTTTAGTAGAAGAAATATCTTTTGAAAATGAGGTCACAGAAGAGCAGAAAAGTAAATTATTAATAATTGCAGGTAAATGTCCGGTTGCAAAAATGGTAAAAGGAGAAACAGCAATTGAATCAAAAATTAATTAATGATGAAAAAAATAGTAGTGTTTGGAGGAAGTAATAGTAAGAAATCTATTAATAAACAATTAGCAATCTATGCATCTAGTTTATTGAAGGATATTGAAGTAACAGTTTTGGATTTAAATGAGTTTCCTCTTCCAATATATGGTGTTGATGAAGAATCAGAAAATGGAATTCCTGAAAATGCTAAGACATTTTTACAAAACATCCATAGTGCAGACGGAATCATTTTGTCTTTAGCAGAACATAACGGAAATTTTACAGTAGCTTTTAAAAATATTTTCGATTGGATGTCCAGAGTTGAGAAAAAATTATGGAGTAATATTCCTATGTTATTAATGGCTACTTCACCAGGAGGTAGAGGAGGAACTTCGGTTTTGTCAACAGCAAAAAATGGATTTCCACATATGGGAGGAAATATAGTTTCTGATTTTTCATTACCAAGTTTCTATGATCATTTTAAGGATGGTGAAATTGTTGATGAAGAATTAAATAATCAGTTAAAAGCTGCAGTTGCCATTTTAGGAAAATTAATTTAAATAAAACAATTTGTGATGTCAGAAGGAAAAAAAGCAACTGTTTTTTGTAGATGTGGAGCGTCAACAAACAAGCCATTTTGTGACGGAAAACATAAGGATGTGAATTTTATTGGATAGAAATCCTGTTATTTTCATTTGTATTATATTCCTTGGAATATAATTTAATTCTTAGTAACTTTGAACGATAAACGATATATTATGAAGATTATAATTTACGGTAGAAAAGGACATGCACACACAGTAGCATTTAAGAATTACTTTAGAATGTCTGATATGCCATTTGAGTATAAAGATATAGCTACAGATGAAGAAGCAAAAAAGCATACGAAAGAGTTATATAACGGTGCGTTAAAGTGTCCAACAGTAATTATTGATGGGAAAGTTTTTTTAACACCAACTTCTGATGAATTTAATAAGATTATTAAAGAAGCAAGTATAAAAGACTAATATTTTATTTAGAATGGGAGATATTTCTAACGACATAAAATCAAAATTTACAAGTAGTAAATTAAAAGCGTTAATTAATATAAAATATACTGCAAATTGGTTGAATAGTAGGGAGATAGAGTTTTTTAAACCTTACGGAATTTCACCACAACAATACAATATTTTAAGAATTTTACGTGGTGCTGGAGAGCCAACAAAGGTTCAAATTATTAAAGAAAGAATGATAGAACGTGCGCCAAATGCAACACGTTTAATGGATAAGTTGTGTGATAAAAAACTGATAGAAAGAACACGTTGTGATCATGATAGAAGAGTTGTATTTATCAATATTTCTAAACAAGGTTTAACGCTTTTAACCACAATAGATAATTCTACTAAATTAAATTTTTTAGAGAATTTAACAAAAGAAGAAGCAACTCAATTAAGTGGTTTATTAGATAAAATTAGATAAAAAAAATTATAAAAATATTTTCCTTGGAAAATACTTTAATAGAAATAATAATGAAAAATTTAAAATCAATACAGCATAAAGTTGGAAGTCCTTTAGTAAATATGGGACCTATAAAATTACGTCAACCATTACCAACACAAGGAATAGAAAATGTAGACCCTTTTTTATTATTACATCATTATGGGCCTTATGCAATAAGTGAGTTTAATAATCCTTTCGATTTAGGCCCACATCCGCATAGAGGTTTTGAACCCATAACGTTATTATTTAAAGGAGAACAATTGCATCGAGATTCTTTAGGAAATGAGATGTTAGTAAATGCTGGCGATGTACAATGGACAACAGCAGGAAGAGGAATTGTTCATGCTGAAGGTCCAACAAAAGAGTTTGTAAAAAGGGGAGGAGAATTAGAAGGAATACAATTATGGTTAAATCTTCCTGAAGAAAAGAAAATGATGCCTGCTAATTATCAGCATGTAAAAAGCGAAGAAATGAATGTTATTCAAAATGATGATAAAACATTTTCGTTAAAAATTGTTGCGGGAGAACAGCAAGGAAAATACGGTTCTATTAAAACGCAAACTGAGGTGAATGTGTACACTTTAGAAGCCTCAGAAAATGGAAATATGGGTGTTGAAATCCCAAAAAATCATCAATCTTTAGTGTATTTATTAGATGGTGAAGTATTGATAAATGATGAAGCGACCTTAAAAAAAGGAGCAACTCAAATGGTTACTTTTAATCACGATGGAAATTCAATACATATAAAAGCTGCACAAAAAAGTACGTTGTTAATTCTTTCTGGAGAACCAATTAAGGAAAAGGTTGCGCAATATGGACCTTATGTAATGAATACTCAAACAGAGATTATGGAAGCTATGCGAGATTTTCAGCAAGGAAAAATGGGATATTTATATTAAGCTTATTATTTAATAATTTTAAAACTCGGAGATCATTCTTCTAATTTTTTGTTTTCTAAAAAATCGTATATTGCATTTTGTTATGCATGCATAATACTTTTTAAAATCTACAACATGAAATACAAGCACATTTTTGAACCATTAGATTTAGGGTTTACAACCTTAAAAAATAGAATTTTAATGGGTTCTATGCATACTGGTCTAGAAGAAGAAAAAGATGGAATAGATAGGATTGCAACGTATTTTGCTGAACGTGCTAGAGGTGGAGTAGGATTAATAGTTACAGGAGGAATAGCACCAAATATTCAAGGGTGGACAGGGCCTTTTGCTGCAAGAATGAGTACAAAAAAACATGCAAAACATCATCAGAAAATAACAGAAGCTGTCCATAAAGAAGGAGGGAAGATTTGTATGCAAATTTTACATTCAGGGCGTTATGGGTATCATCCATTTAATGTAGCACCTTCAAAAATTAAAGCACCAATTAATAGATTTACACCTTTTAAGTTAAGAGAATCAGGAATTAGAAGAACTATTAAAGATTTTGTTAATTGTGCAAAACTATCAAAAGTTGCTGGGTATGACGGAGTTGAAATTATGGGCTCTGAAGGATATTTAATCAATCAATTTATAGCAGAAAGAACCAATAAAAGAACGGATAGTTACGGAGGAAGTTATAAAAATAGAATGCGTTTACCTATTGAATTAGTTAAGCAAACTAGAGAAGCAGTTGGAGAAGAGTTTATCATTATTTACCGTTTATCAATGTTAGATTTGGTAGAACAAGGTAGTACTTGGGAAGAAGTAGTGCAGCTTGGTAAAGAAATTGAGAAAGCAGGTGCAACTATTATAAATACTGGTATTGGTTGGCATGAAGCCAGAATTCCAACAATTGCAACTTCAGTTCCGAGAGCAGCATTTACTTGGGTAACTAAAAAAATGAAAGAAGAATTAAATATTCCTTTAATTACTTCTAACAGAATAAATATGCCAGAAACTGCTGAGAAAATTTTAGCAGAAGGTGATGCAGATATGATTTCTATGGCGCGTCCTTTTTTAGCCGATCCGGAATGGGTTAATAAAGCAGAGGCAGATAAAAGTGATGAAATAAATACATGTATTGGCTGTAATCAGGCATGTTTAGATCATGTTTTTGAACAGAAAGTAGCAAGTTGTTTGGTAAATCCAAGAGCATGTCATGAAACTGAATTGAACTATCTTCCAACGGATACTAAGAAAAAAGTTGCAGTTATTGGTGCAGGACCAGCAGGATTAGCAGCATCTACAGTTGCAGCACAGAGAGGTCATGAGGTAACACTTTTTGATGCAGATAAAGAAACGGGAGGTCAATTTAATATTGCAAAGCAAATCCCAGGTAAAGAAGAGTTTTATGAAACTTTACGATATTTTAATAAGCAAATTGAATTACATAATGTTACTGTTAAATTAAATACTAAAGTTTCTACAGAAGATTTAATAAATTCTGATTTTGATGAAATAGTAATTGCGACAGGTATTTCACCTAGAATTCCAAAAATTGAAGGAATTGAAAATAAAAAAGTATTAAGTTATATTGATGTTTTAAAGCATAAAAAAACCGTAGGTAAACGCGTAGCTGTTATAGGTGCTGGCGGAATCGGTTTTGATGTTTCTGAATATTTAGCACATGAAGGAGAATCAACTTCTTTAAATATTGATTCTTGGTTAAAAGAATGGGGAATCGATAAAACCTTGAAATCAAGAAGTGGAATTGAAGGAATGAAATCTGAAATCCATCCATCTCCAAGAGAAATTTTTATGTTTAAACGAAGTAAAGGAAAATTTGGAGCTAAGCTAGGAAAAACTACGGGCTGGATACACAGGTCAACATTAAAAAAGAAAAAAGTACAATTTATCAACGAAGTACAGTACACAAAAATTGATGATAGAGGTCTGCATTATACACAAAACGATGCTCAAAAAGTTTTAGAAGTAGATACTATTGTAATCTGTGCTGGTCAAACACCTTTAAAAGAATTATATCAGCCTTTATTAGATCAAGGAAAAAATGTACATGTTATTGGTGGTGCAGACTTTGCTTCAGAATTAGATGCGAAAAGAGCTATAAATCAAGGGAGTAGATTAGCAGCGAAATTATAATAATAACAAAATTTTATTTTAAATCCTGCTGATGCAGGATTTTCTATTTTAATAAATAATAGTATTTTTAGCAATCCATAAAGTAAAAAGTAAAAATGATATCATTTACCATAGAAGAAATTAATTCATTAGTTAATGGTGAATTACAAGGAAATTGTAAAGAAAAAATTAATGCTCCAGAGCAAATTGAAAAAGCTAAAAGAGGTCAGATTACTTTTATTGGCAACAGAAAATACGCAAAGATGTGGGCGAGTTCCAATGCAAGTGCAGCCATTATTGATAAAGATTTAGAAATTGAATTAGGAGATAATAAAGCGTTTATAAAAGTTGAAAATGCAGATTTAGCTATGGCCATATTGTTAGATGCTTTTCTTCCAGAAACTCCTCATTTTGAAACCGAAATTCATCCAACAGCGGTAATTGATAAGACTGCTTTAATTGGTAAAGGGTGTAAAGTTGGGGCTAATAGTTATATAGGTAAAAATGTTGTATTAGAAGATAACATTATTATTTACCCAAATGTTTCCATATTTGATGATACATCAATTGGACATCATTCTGTAGTTTGGTCAGGTACAGTTATTCGAGAAAGAAGTGTTATAGGAAATCATTGTATTTTTCATACAAATGTTAGTATTGGTGCTGATGGTTTTGGGTATAGGCCAAGCGAACAAGGTTTAACAAAAATACCACATATAGGAAATGTTGTTATTGGGAATTATGTAGAAATTGGAGCCAATACTTGTATAGATAGAGCAAAATTTAGTTCTACTATTTTAGGTGATGGATGTAAGATTGATAATTTAGTTCAAATTGGACATAATTCTGTGCTAGGAAAATACTGTCTTATGTCTGGAAATAGTGGGTTAGCTGGCTCAGTTACTTTAGGAGATGGCGTCATTATTGGTGGAAGTGCTTCCATAAAAGATCACACTACAATTCATTCTGGCGCAACTGTTGGCGCAGGTTCTGGTGTTATTGCTGATGTAGCAGCAGGAAAAACAGTAGTAGGCTATCCAGCAACTGATGCAAGAGAAATGATGAAACAATGGGTAGCACTTAGAAAGCTTGCTAGAGGATAAATAATTACCGATATTTGTCGCTCACTATTTATAAATAACTAATTATGGCGATGAATAAAAATACTGTCCTTGCCTGGGCAACCTTTATCATGATATTTGTTGGATTTGGATTAATAGCGCTTGGAGCTTTTAGATATAGAGATGTATCAGGATGGGGATTTGCTGCAGTTGGTGTTGGTTTTTTTGCCATAGCTTGGGTATTTAATGCCTTAAAAGGAAGAGTATAAAATAGGTTTTAGTTTTTAGTTATTAGGAGTTAGTTACTAAAAATAAAATCACAAGAAAAAAATTACTAACTCCTAATCCTAAATAACAAATTACTTAAAAATGTCAGACGATAAGAAGGTCATCTTTTCGATGAATAAGGTTTCAAAAACCTATCAATCAACAGGGAAACAAGTTCTAAAAGATATTTATTTAAGCTTTTTCTATGGAGCAAAAATTGGTATTCTAGGTCTAAACGGATCTGGTAAATCTACTTTATTAAAAATAATAGCTGGAGTTGAAAAGAATTTCCAAGGAGACGTTACTTTTTCTCCAGGATATAATGTTGGTTATCTAGAGCAAGAGCCAAAGTTAGACGATGATAAAACGGTTATTGAAATTGTACGTGAAGGTGTTGCAGAAACGGTAGCAATTTTAGATGAGTATAATAAAATCAACGACATGTTCGGCTTAGAAGAAGTATATTCTGATGCTGATAAAATGGATAAGTTGATGGCGCAACAAGCCGAGTTACAAGATAAAATAGATGCTTCAAATGCTTGGGAATTAGATACCAAGTTAGAAATAGCGATGGATGCTTTAAGAACTCCAGATGGTGATACACCAATCAAAAATTTATCAGGTGGAGAAAGAAGAAGAGTTGCTTTGTGTAGACTTTTATTACAAGAACCAGAAATTTTATTATTAGATGAGCCAACAAACCATTTAGATGCAGAATCTGTACATTGGTTAGAGCATCACTTAGCACAATACAAAGGAACTGTTATTGCAGTAACGCATGATAGATATTTCTTAGATAATGTGGCAGGTTGGATTTTAGAATTAGATAGAGGAGAAGGAATCCCTTGGAAAGGTAATTATTCTTCTTGGTTAGATCAAAAATCACAACGAATGGCGCAAGAAAGCAAAACTGCTTCTAAGCGTCAAAAAACATTAGAACGAGAATTAGAATGGGTTCGTCAGGGAGCAAAAGGTCGTCAAACAAAGCAAAAAGCACGTTTGAAGAATTATGACAAACTAATGAGTCAGGATCAAAAGCAAGTTGATGAAAAATTAGAAATCTATATTCCTAATGGACCAAGACTTGGAACTAATGTGATTGAAGCGTCAGGAGTATCAAAAGCGTTTGGAGAGAAGTTATTATATGAAAATTTAGAATTTAATTTACCACAAGCAGGAATAGTTGGAATTATTGGTCCAAATGGAGCAGGAAAAACAACTATTTTTAAAATGATAATGGGAGAAGAAAACCCGGATGGTGGTAATTTTAAAGTTGGTGAAACCGCAAAGATAGCATACGTAGATCAAGCGCATTCTAATATTGATCCAAATAAATCTATTTGGGAAAACTTTTCAGAAGGTCAAGATTTAGTAATGATGGGAGGAAAGCAAGTGAATTCTAGAGCCTACCTAAGTCGTTTTAACTTCTCTGGAAGTGAGCAGAATAAAAAGGTGTCAACTTTATCTGGAGGTGAACGAAATAGATTGCATTTAGCAATGACGCTTAAAGAAGAAGGAAATGTTTTATTATTGGATGAGCCAACAAATGATCTAGATGTAAATACATTAAGAGCATTAGAAGAAGGTTTAGATAACTTTGCAGGCTGTGCAGTAGTGATTAGTCACGATAGATGGTTCCTAGATAGAATATGTACTCATATATTAGCTTTTGAAGGAGATAGTCAAGTTTATTTCTTCGAAGGCTCTTTTTCTGATTACGAAGAAAATAAGAAAAAACGTTTAGGTGGAGATTTAATGCCAAAACGAATTAAGTATAAAAAATTAATTAGATAGTTAAAATACTATTTAAACAAAAGACAGATTTACAAAAAGGAAAAACCAACTCAATTGAGTTGGTTTTTCCTTTTTTCTCTTAGAAATTACTTCTCTTTTTTAATAACTCTTTTTAGGCTTAATAATTTCTTTTTACCATACTTGAATTATTACAAAAAATTAAGTAAAAAGATATGAGTTTATGCTACTAATTTTTGATTGTTAATTTCTTTTTCAAAGTTCAAAAAGTTTACAGGAAAAAGGTTGAAAATATCTTTCAGAATAGCTTCTAGGTATAGGAAAGAGTATATTAAAGGAGAGGAAACTAATTTTCTGAAGGTTAAAAAAGAAAAAAACTTCTAAAAAATACAATCCTATGTATTGATTTTATTTAGATTGTAATTTTTTTTTAGTTTTTGCGGTTTTTGTTTGGATATTTAAAAAAAATATATCTAAATTTGTACCATAACTTATTTCTAGCCATAGATAGCTACTTTTTAAGTTATTTTATAATAACATTTAAGTCCCCATAAAGAAGAATTAACATTCCTCTTCGTGATCTTTGTAAAACACAAGAACACATTCCGTTTGCTATCCCAAAAAATATACTTTAATTAGTAAAGCCTATTTGGTGTTTTTTAAGTTGTTTTTAACTTAAGTCTTAACCTTTTAGCAATTCCCTCACCTTTAAAATTAAGCATTCCCTCATATTGTCGAAATAGTATGTAAAAAACTATGTTGTAAAAACATAACATGGCTTTTGCCTATAAATAATATTTTAATATGAAAATTTGCACCACACAAATAAGAAGTAACATTCCTTATCGTGATTCTTGTTAAGAATAAGAACATTCATAGCAATAGCTATCCCTAAAAAGTGAACTTTAATTAGTTCAATCCAATTAGGTATTTTATTTAAGTTGTTTTTTAACTTAAAGTTTATTGGTTAGAAGTTCCCTCACCTACAAAAGTAAACCTCCCTTATTATACCAAAATAGTATGTGAAAAATTATGTTGAAAAAACATAACATGGCTTTCGCCTATAAATAATATTTTGAAATGAAAATTTGCACCCCACAAATATCTGATCTTTTAAGATCATTAAACCAATACTTAAAAAAGAGTATAAGTTTATGTTGTATTAATAATACTTCAAAAAATCAAATTTTCACTTTCAAAAGGTCAGTTTATCTAGTGTCAGTTTTGGTGCTAGATAAATATGACCATTTTCAGTTTGTAAAAAAACAAAATTCTCCCAAACATTTTTTTTAGACAATAGAGTAAGTAAAAAAAGAAACAACAAGTAAAGAGGTTTTATTAATGCCTCTATAATAAAAATTAAAAAATTTAAAAGATGAGAAAAAAGTTACATTTATTAGTAGCCTTATTGGCTTTTGGTTTTAACCAAACTACAAAAGCAAATGTGTCCTCACACCATAACGGCAGTATTCATAAAACTATCACTTCAGATACTCATAATTCAGGGACGAAATCTTTGAGTATTAACCCATTCTTCAAAGGGGAACTAGATACATGTTTTGATGCTGCCGTTTCTAATAATTATTATTTAGAAACGAAAGTGTCTCAAAAAACTCATCTTATTACAGCGTTAGAAAAACAAAACGCTAATAAAACGTTTCACTTATTTACACATGGTAAATCAGGAGAACTTTTTATTAATAATAAATGGCTGAATGCTAGTCAGATAGCAGAACTTTTAAAAGAAAAAAATCTTTTAAAAAACAACAAACATCTTAATATATATGGTTGCGAATTTGCCAAAGGAGAAAAAGGTGAAAAAGCAGTATTGCTTTTAGAGCAAGAGCTTCAAATAACTATTTCGGCTTCAACTAATATTACTGGTAAAAAAGGAGATTGGATCTTAGAAACTAATAAAACGAATACTTCTGTACAACCTAAAAACTACAACTATAGTTTACAATGTGCAGGTGCTGTTGGTGGAAAAGACGATGGCGATGATTTTGATGGAGACGGTATTTGTAACGATACAGATCTTGATGATGATAATGACGGAATTCTAGATACGAACGAAGGATTATCTTGTACATCTTCTTCTGATATAGCTGTTCAAAATGGTGAATATAATTGGGCAAATGAATGGACAAGAAATTCAACAACAGGAGAAGTAACAAGTTCAATAGATGTAAACTCTAATGTAGAATTTTCAGCAATTCCTTCAACAGGAGGAATATATACCAATAGTATGTATTTCTATTGTGATGGTAATCAACTAACTTCAACTAGAGGTTATGGAAATGCAGCAGATGTTCCATTAGGGCCAAATACTGCCTTAACTATTAATGTATCACCTAACTCTTCTAAAACTGTAACATTTACATTTAAAAACGGACAGGCAATAAACCCTGTTATACATTTAACTTCTTTTTCAGGTGGAGCAGCAAATGAAAATGTATCTAATGTGGTTTCATTTGATCAATCTTTTCAAGTTTTAGATCAATGTTGGACTTCTGTTAGTGGAAACAGTGTTACAGGTTCAGCAGGAATGGTTAGAGGTACAAATGAACCAAATGCAACTCTTCAGTTCAATGGTACTTATAGTACTATAACAATGACAATAACTAGACCATCTGCACTTAGAGCAGATACAATTTGGTTTTCTGTTGGAACTCAGGGTTATACATTTACTGACGGAAATTCTACAAATCAAAATTGTACATCAAGCTTAGATACCGATAATGATGGTGTTTTGAATCAATTTGATTTAGATAGTGATAATGATGGATGTCCAGATGCATTAGAAGGATCAGGAAGTTTTACAAATCAAGATTTAGAATCGAATAATTCTCTGGATGGACAAGTAGATTCGAATGGTATTCCTGTTTCAGCTGGAACATCAGGACAAAATATTGGAGATAGTATTGATGATACAAAACAATCAACAAGTTGCAGTAGCTGTGATGGAACAAATCTTTACGGTGATAACTGTGATTTTGACGGTGATGGTATTGCAAATAAAGATGATTTAGATGATGATAATGATGGTGTTTTAGATACTGATGAAGGCGGATGTTCTGAAAATATATATAACTCTGAAACTTGTGATAATTCAAGAGATGATGATAGTTGGATTGTATGGACATCATCAACCGGAGGAGTTTCTAAAGGTACAATAACTATTGATGGTGAAGTAATAGATGTTACAATGACTGGTAATTCATTTGAAGGGCTTCTTAATTTATCTCATGCACCGTATTGGAATGATGAAGCACATTGTCCTTCATCATACGATACAATGCATAGACCGACTCCAGTTATTACTAATACTGGAACTTTTAAAATGACATTTTCAAAACCGTTATACTTGCCAAGAGTGCATATTTGGTCTATGGGGGCTAGTTCAGTAAGACCTGCAATGGATTTTACACAAAATATTATTCCTATTAATGATTATTCAATAACCGTTAATGAAGTTACAGATGTAGTTAGAGCAAAGACAAGTGGATATGGAGGTAATGGTACAATTCAAGTAAACGATGGCTTTGTATCTGAATTAAATTGGACTGTTGATATAGCTGAAACATGGTGGACAATTAATATTTCTTCCTCTGTTTATCAAGAGAATGATGGAACAAGTAAATTAACAACCTGCGCAGATACAGATGGAGATGGACAACCAAATAAGTTTGATTTAGATTCCGATGATGACGGTTGTTCAGATGCCTTTGAAGCAGGAGCAACAACAAATACAAGTACAGATTATGCTTTTCCATATATAGATTCTAATAATGATGGTTTAGTAGATGTTGTAGATAATAATAATGATGGTGCTACAGATTATACACTAACCTATTCAAATGCTATAAATGATAGCATAAAAAATTGTACAGATACAAATACTGATATAGATTCAGATAACGACGGTATTATTGACAGCGTAGATATAGATGATGATAATGATGGTGTTTTGGATACCGATGAATGTGAAGGAGGAACTGAAGGTCAATTTTTAACCCACTTAACAGATAAAATACAAGCCTCTTTTCATTCCGTTATTATAAAAACAGATTCAGAATTTACTGTACATGGAGAAAATTCAAGATCAAACGGAACTTCAGATCATTTAACTCCTACACCTATAACTCCAGCAAATGGTTATAATTATTCGGGGACACCACTTCATGTTACTTTAGGCTCTAGTAGTGATGCTAAAGTGCAATTTGCCTTGATGACAACCACTGGTTTATATGTATGGGGTAATTATGATGTTTTTTCATCAGTAGGAAATCGTTTTCAGTCTCTAAATATGCCGCCATCAGTTAGTCCCTCAGATGTTAAAAAAATAACTGCTTCATCAAAAGCAATAATGATATTAACTAACTCTGGAGATGTTTGGGTATTAAATGATGGTGCAAATTCTATAAATGCTGTTTTAGGAAATGGAGGCGATGATCAAAATGACGATACAATTTGGAAAAAAGCAAATTTAACATCAATAAAAGAAGTTCGTTATAATGGACGTTCAGCTTTTGCACTTACTAACAGTGGTGATCTTTATACATGGGGTAGAGGAGCCTATCTTGGAAATGGTACAGGTATAGATGATGAAGATGGATTACTTGTCCCTACATTAATGACAAACCCTTTACCTTCTGGAGTTACGGCTATTCAAATTGCGACAAGTTATAGTTCTGAAGTATCAGCTTCAGTATATTATGTTTTAGGAAGTAATGGTAAAGTATATAGTTTAGGAGCTAATAATGTTGGTCAATTAGGAATTGGTACAAACACAACAGAATCAAGGACATGGGTAACTGTTAAAAATCCAGCTGGTACAGCAGACTTAGAGAATGTTGTTTTTCTTTCTGCACAAGATAACGATGGAGAATCAAACGCTACTGCTTCAGTATTATTATCAGATAAATCTTTATTAAGTTGGGGTTATAATGATGAGAGAACAATAGTTGGACTAAATAATGACATTGAGAGATTACCATCAATTCCAAACGGGACAGTATCCAATACTTATGATTTAGTTGAAAACGGTGGGCATATTACTCCTCTAATTTCCTCATCAGGAGAATACTGTAATGTTGGTCACAATTCAAATGGAGCTTTTGGTGATGGTACAGCTACGAATAGATCTTCTTATACATGTTATAATACTTATAACTTTACTTTTGAAAATCCTTCACAAGTTTGTGATACCGATAATGACGGTATTCCAAATCATTTAGATTTAGATTCAGATAATGACGGTTGTTCTGATGCTTTTGAAGCAGGAGCAACTACAAATACAAACGCAAACTATTCTTTTCCATATATAGATTCTAATAACGATGGTTTAGTGGATGCTGTTGATGCAAATAATGATGGTAATACAGATTATACACTTACCTATTCAAATGCAATAGATGATAGCATAAAAAATTGTACCGATTCAGATATAGATACTGATAATGACGGTATAATAGACAGTGTAGATTTAGACGATGATAATGATGGGATATTAGATTCAACAGAATCTATAAACTGTGGACAATCAGAAGATTTAAATGGAGCTTCATTTCATGGTTCTACTTCTATAATTTCTAGTTTTGACGGATCAACATTAGATTTAACAAGCAATAATACTTGGAAATCAACATATTCAGACCAAGTATATTCATTACCTATTCATTTAGAGTTTACAGTTCCCACAGTTGAAAATTACGCAATGATTGGTTTAATAGCTACTAACAGAACAGAAGTACCTAATGGTTACTTAGATTTAGGAGAAAAAATATATTTAGCTGCAGGTGGACATTGGTCATTACATAATAATGCGCAAACTGGTCATAACGCTTATACCGCTGGGGATAAATTTGAAATGGATATTGATGAAACTGGTTTTGTAACATTAAAAAGAAATGGTGCACAATACAGATCTTTTCAAGGTCAGAATAGCGATTATAAAATTGTTTTCTCATCTGGTGTAATTGACAAAACATTTGAAAATTTTAAAGTATCAGATAAAAATTCAGCATACACCTGTATAGATAAAGATACAGACGGTGATGGAATTGTAGATAGATTAGATTTAGATTCTGATGGTGATGGATGTTCTGATGCTTTAGAAGCTGGAGCAACAACAGATTTAACAACTGGTTTTTCATTTCCTGATGTAGATGTCAATAATGATGGATTAGTAGATGCTGTAGATAATGGAGCAAACGGAGGTACAGTAAATGATGGTAAAACAGATTATATTTCTACGTATTCAGATGCAACAAACAATGCTATAAAAGACTGTACAGATACAGATACGGATGGAGATGGCATAATAGACAGTGTAGATTTAGACGATGATAATGATGGGATATTAGATACAGAAGAAAGTTGTCAAGCTGTTACAGACTGTTTAACACAGAACTATGCAGGTTTTGATCGAACAGCAATTATAACACCAAT
The DNA here is from genome assembly GCF_007827455.1 of Lutibacter sp. Hel_I_33_5. Lineage (NCBI taxonomy): Bacteria > Pseudomonadati > Bacteroidota > Flavobacteriia > Flavobacteriales > Flavobacteriaceae > Lutibacter > Lutibacter sp. Hel_I_33_5. The sequence goes on along the minus strand of NZ_VISM01000001.1, from coordinate 548,996 downwards.
AACAACAGAGATGACTTTGGAATCTGGTGCGATTACTAATGTTATAGATGGTACGTTCGAGGCTGTTAACTCTATTTATTACACAAACGGAGAAGCTATTGCAAATAAATCTCTCTATGAGTTCTCAACAGCATGTCCACTTTTAATTACTAGAATTAGACATGATCATGGAACAGCTATAACTAATACTTTTTTATCTAGTGGATCAAAAGTTATATTACAAGCATATGATAATGTAAGTGCTACTTGGAAGCCAATTTCTAATGAATATACAGCTTCTGGTGCTCAAGTAAATGCATTAGGAGGAGGAGAGTTTGTAATAACAAATAATCTTAATTTCTTAGCAAATAAGTTTAGATTGTATGGTATTTCAGGTACAACAGTAAATGCAAAACTAGAAGAGATTTATATAGACAGGTCTATAGAGTTAAAAGATAATGTAGGAATTTGTGATACAGATAGTGATGGAATCCCTAATAAATTTGATTTAGACAGTGATGGCGATGGATGTAAAGATGCTATAGAATCAGGAGGAATCGATGTAAATAATGATGGTCTTGTAGATGGCGATGGCGTAAACGCTATGGGTCAAGTAATTACATCAGGAGCTATTTTAGCAACCAGTTATAATGGCGCTACAGGCGATGAGATTATCGCAGTACAAGCTACAGCCTTAGCTTCAACCCCATCTAATACCACCACAGTAGAAGGTAACGACACCAATTTTACGGTATCCGCTTCAGCAGAGAGTGCAACGGCATATAACGGAGGAACACCCACCTATGGTACAGCCAACAATGCAGATTCAGGATTACGATATACCTGGTATTTAGGCGATCCATCAGGATCAGGTGTTGCGTTAACAGATGTAGCCCCTTATGGCGGAACAACGACAAAAACGTTAACAATTACAGGAACCCCATTAAATTTAAATGGTAAAGAATACTTTGTAACGGTTACCCATGCAAACAACACATGTTTTACCGCAACAAGTAGCGCTTCATTATCAGTAACAGCAGCCAATGTAGGACCAGATACCAATGCGGTAACCAGTCCAACAATCAGTACCGATGCAGGAGCAACCCTATTACCGCCACCAACAGGAACCGATACAGATGGAACCATTGCAGGTTATATCTTTACCAATTTACCAACAGGAGGTAGCTTACAATATACAGAAGATGGAACAGGCACTATAAAAACAGTTACAGAAGGCGAAGAATTAAGTGTCGCAGAAGCGAACACCTTAACCTTTGACCCAGCAGGAACTACCAGTACCGATCAAACCTTTACTGTTGCAGCCAAAGATGATGACGGCGTAACAGATACAAGCGGAGCAACCTATACCATTCCACTGAATGCACCACCAACAACGGATAATAAAACAGCGCCAGCTATTAGTAGCTCGGCAGGACCAACAGCATTGCCAACCTTTACGGCAAATGACCCAGATGGAAGTGTTGTAGGTTATGTTATAAAAACCTTACCAAGTGGAGGCGTTTTACAATACACAGAAGATGGAACAGGTACAATAAAAACAGTAACATCTTCAGAAGAGTTAAGCCCTACAGAAGTAGCGACCTTAACCTTTGATCCAGATGGAACAAGCAATGTAAATACAAGCTTTACCCTTGCGGCAAAAGATAATGAAGGCTTAGAAGACGCTAGTCCAGCAACGATTAGTATTCCACTAGCAAACACACCGCCAATAGCGGCAGAAGATACCTATACAACCCCAGAAGAAATGGCAGTTACATTAATGCCATTAACGGGAGATAGTGATCCAGACGGAGGTACCGTTTCAGTTACTAAAATAGGAGGCACTACTTTAACAGGAAATGCACAAACGATTACCTTGACAGATGGTGTAGTAACAATAGATGCATCAGGGGTGATCAGTTTTACACCAAAAGATGATTTCAATGGATTGGTAACAATTCCATATGAAATAACCGATGGACAAGGAGAGACAACCACTTCAAATCAAAAGATTACTGTAAGTCCAGTTAACGATGCACCTGTAGTAGATAGTGGAAGTATTTCAGTATCAGAAGATAGTACAGGCACAGACTTAGGATTAGCTGCACCGACAGATGAAGAAGGTGATGCTTTAACAATCACGGTATCAGAAGTACCTACATTAGGAACGATAAAGAAATCAGATGGTACTCCAGTCTCAACAGGTGATGTATTAACACCAACAGAATTAGAAGGCTTGGTTTATGATGCACCAACGGACTATAATGGAACAGACAATCCAGGTGACTTTAACTATACTGTAAATGACGGTACAGACACAGTAACTGGAACAGTAGATATCACAGTAACTTCAGAGAACGATGCACCTGTAGTAGATAGTGGAAGTATTTCAGTATCAGAAGATAGTACAGGCACAGACTTAGGATTAGCTGCACCGACAGATGAAGAAGGTGATGCTTTAACAATCACGGTATCAGAAGTACCAACATTAGGAACGATAAAGAAATCAGATGGTACTCCAGTCTCAACAGGTGATGTATTAACACCAACAGAATTAGAAGGCTTGGTTTATGATGCACCAACGGACTATAATGGAACAGACAATCCAGGTGACTTTAACTATACTGTAAATGACGGTACAGATACAGTAACTGGAACAGTAGATATCACAGTAACTTCAGAGAATGATGCACCTGTAGTAGATAGTGGAAGTATTTCAGTATCAGAAGATAGTACAGGCACAGACTTAGGATTAGCTGCACCGACGGATGAAGAAGGTGATGCTTTAACAATCACGGTATCAGAAGTACCAACATTAGGAACGATAAAGAAATCAGATGGTACTCCAGTCTCAACAGGTGATGTATTAACACCAACAGAATTAGAAGGCTTGGTTTATGATGCACCAACGGACTATAATGGAACAGACAATCCAGGTGACTTTAGCTATACTGTAAATGACGGTACAGACACAGTAACTGGAACAGTAGATATCACAGTAACTTCAGAGAACGATGCACCTGTAGTAGATAGTGGAAGTATTTCAGTATCAGAAGATAGTACAGGCACAGACTTAGGATTAGCTGCACCAACAGATGAAGAAGGTGATGCTTTAACAATCACGGTATCAGAAGTACCAACATTAGGAACGATAAAGAAATCAGATGGTACTCCAGTCTCAACAGGTGATGTATTAACACCAACAGAATTAGAAGGCTTGGTTTATGATGCACCAACGGACTATAATGGAACAGACAATCCAGGTGACTTTAACTATACTGTAAATGACGGTACAGACACAGTAACTGGAACAGTAGATATCACAGTAACTTCAGAGAACGATGCACCTGTAGTAGATAGTGGAAGTATTTCAGTATCAGAAGATAGTACAGGCACAGACTTAGGATTAGCTGCACCGACAGATGAAGAAGGTGATGCTTTAACAATCACGGTATCAGAAGTACCAACATTAGGAACGATAAAGAAATCAGATGGTACTCCAGTCTCAACAGGTGATGTATTAACACCAACAGAATTAGAAGGCTTGGTTTATGATGCACCAACGGACTATAATGGAACAGACAATCCAGGTGACTTTAACTATACTGTAAATGACGGTACAGATACAGTAACTGGAACAGTAGATATCACAGTAACTTCAGAGAATGATGCACCTGTAGTAGATAGTGGAAGTATTTCAGTATCAGAAGATAGTACAGGCACAGACTTAGGATTAGCTGCACCAACAGATGAAGAAGGTGATGCTTTAACAATCACGGTATCAGAAGTACCAACATTAGGAACGATAAAGAAATCAGATGGTACTCCAGTCTCAACAGGTGATGTATTAACACCAACAGAATTAGAAGGCTTGGTTTATGATGCACCAACGGATTATAATGGAACAGACAATCCAGGTGACTTTAGCTATACTGTAAATGACGGTACAGACACAGTAACTGGAACAGTAGATATCACAGTAACTTCAGAGAACGATGCACCTGTAGTAGATAGTGGAAGTATTTCAGTATCAGAAGATAGTACAGGCACAGACTTAGGATTAGCTGCACCAACAGATGAAGAAGGTGATGCTTTAACAATCACGGTATCAGAAGTACCAACATTAGGAACGATAAAGAAATCAGATGGTACTCCAGTCTCAACAGGTGATGTATTAACACCAACAGAATTAGAAGGCTTGGTTTATGATGCACCAACGGACTATAATGGAACAGACAATCCAGGTGACTTTAACTATACTGTAAATGACGGTACAGACACAGTAACTGGAACAGTAGATATCACAGTAACTTCAGAGAATGATGCACCTGTAGTAGATAGTGGAAGTATTTCAGTATCAGAAGATAGTACAGGCACAGACTTAGGATTAGCTGCACCGACAGATGAAGAAGGTGATGCTTTAACAATCACGGTATCAGAAGTACCTACATTAGGAACGATAAAGAAATCAGATGGTACTCCAGTCTCAACAGGTGATGTATTAACACCAACAGAATTAGAAGGCTTGGTTTATGATGCACCAACGGATTATAATGGAACAGACAATCCAGGTGACTTTAGCTATACTGTAAATGACGGTACAGACACAGTAACTGGAACAGTAGATATCACAGTAACTTCAGAGAACGATGCACCTGTAGTAGATAGTGGAAGTATTTCAGTATCAGAAGATAGTACAGGCACAGACTTAGGATTAGCTGCACCAACAGATGAAGAAGGTGATGCTTTAACAATCACGGTATCAGAAGTACCAACATTAGGAACGATAAAGAAATCAGATGGTACTCCAGTCTCAACAGGTGATGTATTAACACCAACAGAATTAGAAGGCTTGGTTTATGATGCACCAACGGACTATAATGGAACAGACAATCCAGGTGACTTTAACTATACTGTAAATGACGGTACAGACACAGTAACTGGAACAGTAGATATCACAGTAACTTCAGAGAATGATGCACCTGTAGTAGATAGTGGAAGTATTTCAGTATCAGAAGATAGTACAGGCACAGACTTAGGATTAGCTGCACCGACAGATGAAGAAGGTGATGCTTTAACAATCACGGTATCAGAAGTACCTACATTAGGAACGATAAAGAAATCAGATGGTACTCCAGTCTCAACAGGTGATGTATTAACACCAACAGAATTAGAAGGCTTGGTTTATGATGCACCAACGGACTATAATGGAACAGACAATCCAGGTGACTTTAGCTATACTGTAAATGACGGTACAGACACAGTAACTGGAACAGTAGATATCACAGTAACTTCAGAGAACGATGCACCTGTAGTAGATAGTGGAAGTATTTCAGTATCAGAAGATAGTACAGGCACAGACTTAGGATTAACTGCACCGACGGATGAAGAAGGTGATGCTTTAACAATCACGGTATCAGAAGTACCAACATTAGGAACGATAAAGAAATCAGATGGTACTCCAGTCTCAACAGGTGATGTATTAACACCAACAGAATTAGAAGGCTTGGTTTATGATGCACCAACGGATTATAATGGAACAGACAATCCAGGTGACTTTAGCTATACTGTAAATGACGGTACAGACACAGTAACTGGAACAGTAGATATCACAGTAACTTCAGAGAACGATGCACCTGTAGTAGATAGTGGAAGTATTTCAGTATCAGAAGATAGTACAGGCACAGACTTAGGATTAGCTGCACCGACGGATGAAGAAGGTGATGCTTTAACAATCACGGTATCAGAAGTACCAACATTAGGAACGATAAAGAAATCAGATGGTACTCCAGTCTCAACAGGTGATGTATTAACACCAACAGAATTAGAAAGCTTGGTTTATGATGCACCAACGGATTATAATGGAACAGACAATCCAGGTGACTTTAACTATACTGTAAATGACGGTACAGATACAGTAACTGGAACAGTAGATATCACAGTAACTTCAGAGAATGATGCACCTGTAGTAGATAGTGGAAGTATTTCAGTATCAGAAGATAGTACAGGCACAGACTTAGGATTAGCTGCACCGACAGATGAAGAAGGTGATGCTTTAACAATCACGGTATCAGAAGTACCAACATTAGGAACGATAAAGAAATCAGATGGTACTCCAGTCTCAACAGGTGATGTATTAACACCAACAGAATTAGAAGGCTTGGTTTATGATGCACCAACGGACTATAATGGAACAGACAATCCAGGTGACTTTAACTATACTGTAAATGACGGTACAGATACAGTAACTGGAACAGTAGATATCACAGTAACTTCAGAGAATGATGCACCTGTAGTAGATAGTGGAAGTATTTCAGTATCAGAAGATAGTACAGGCACAGACTTAGGATTAACTGCACCGACGGATGAAGAAGGTGATGCTTTAACAATCACGGTATCAGAAGTACCAACATTAGGAACGATAAAGAAATCAGATGGTACTCCAGTCTCAACAGGTGATGTATTAACACCAACAGAATTAGAAGGCTTGGTTTATGATGCACCAACGGATTATAATGGAACAGACAATCCAGGTGACTTTAACTATACTGTAAATGACGGTACAGATACAGTAACTGGAACAGTAGATATCACAGTAACTTCAGAGAATGATGCACCTGTAGCAGTAGATGATACAGTTACCACTAATGAAGAAGTGCCAGCTACAGTTAATGTAACAACTAATGATACTGATATAGATGGAAACATTGATGTTGCTTCGGTAGATTTAGAACCAAACACTACAATTAAAGATAGTACTATAACAAAAGCAGAGGGGATTTGGACTGTAAACATAAATGGAGTTGTAACTTTTGAGCCTGTATTAGATTTTTCAGGAGAAGCTAGTTTATTTTATACTGTAAATGATAATGAAGGTTTAACCTCTAATCAAGGAACAATAAAAGTTATAGTTCAGAAAGATACAGATAATGACGGCAGCGTTGATTCTGAAGATTTAGATGATGATAATGATGGTATTCCAGACGTTGTTGAACAAGGTGGAGACATTACAAGAGATACTGATAATGATGGAATTCCTGATCATTTAGATTTGGATTCAGATGGAGATGGAGTTAAGGATATTATTGAAGCAGGTGGAATAGACACTAATAATGATGGAGTCGTCGATGATATTAATCCCGATGGATCATTAATAAATGATATAGATAATGATGGATTAGATGATGCTTTAGATTCAGACAGTGGTGGAATGGGATTACCTATCCCAGATACAGATAATGACGGAGTTCGAGATTTCCAAGATATAGATGATGATGGAGATGGAATCGATACCGTAAATGAGAATGTTGATTCAGATAACAATCCAACAAATGACGATACAGATGGAGATGGAACACCAAACTATTTAGATCCAGATGATGATGGAGACGGAGTAGATACCGTAGATGAAGATGTTGATGCAGATAACGATCCAACAAATGATGATACAGATGGAGATGGAACACCAAACTATTTAGATCCAGATGATGACGGAGACGGAGTAGATACCGTAGATGAAGATGTTGATGCAGATAACGACCCAACCAACGATGATACAGACGGAGATGGTACACCAAACTATTTAGATCCAGATGATGATGGAGATGGAATTGACACCGTAGATGAGGATGTTGATGCAGATAACGATCCAACCAATGATGATACTGATGGAGATGGAACACCGAACTATTTAGATCCAGATGATGACGGAGATGGAATCGATACCGCAGAAGAAGATGTTGATGCAGATAACGATCCAACCAACGATGATACAGATGGAGATGGTACACCAAATTATTTAGATCCAGATGATGATGGAGACGGAGTAGATACTATAGATGAAGATGTTGATGCAGATAACGATCCAGCCAATGATGATACTGATGGAGATGGAACACCGAACTATTTAGATCCAGATGATGATGGCGATGGAATCGATACCGCAGAAGAAAATGTTGATGCAGATAACGATCCAACCAATGATGATACTGATGGAGATGGTACACCAAATTATTTAGATCCAGATGATGATGGAGATGGAATTGACACCGTAGATGAGGATGTTGATGCAGATAACGATCCAACCAATGATGATACTGATGGAGATGGTACACCAAATTATTTAGATCCAGATGACGATGGAGACGGAGTAGATACTATAGATGAGGATGTTGATGCAGATAACGATCCAACCAATGATGATACTGATGGAGATGGAACACCGAACTATTTAGATCCAGATGATGACGGTGATGGAATTGACACTGTAGATGAGGATGTTGATGCAGATAACAATCCAACCAATGATGATACAGATGGAGATGGTACACCAAACTATTTAGATCCAGATGATGATGGAGATGGAATCGATACTGCAGAAGAAGATGTTGATTCAGATAACGATCCAACAAATGACGATACAGACGGAGATGGTACACCAAACTATTTAGATCCAGATGATGACGGAGATGGAATCGATACTGCAGAAGAAGATGTTGATGCAGATAACAATCCAACCAATGATGATACAGATGGAGATGGTACACCAAATTATTTAGATCCAGATGATGATGGAGACGGAGTAGATACTATAGATGAAGATGTTGATGCAGATAACGATCCAGCCAATGATGATACAGATGGAGATGGTACACCAAACTATTTAGACACAGATGATGACGGAGATGGAATTGATACTGTAGACGAGGATACAAATAATGATGGTGATCCAACCAATGACGATACAGATGGAGATGGCACACCAAACTATTTAGATCCTGTTCATAACATTGATACTGATGGAGATGGTATATATGATTTTGAAGATATAGATGACGATAATGATGGTATCACAGATTTAGTTGAACAAAATGGAGACTTAACAAGAGATACAGATGATGATGGTATTCCTGATCACTTAGATTTAGATTCTGATGGAGACACTCTTAACGATATATATGAAGGAGGAGGAATAGATACTAATTTTGATGGAGTTGTAGATAATATTAACTCAGATGGAACACTTATAAACGATATAGATAATGATGGATTAGATGATGCTGTAGACACAAATGTAGTTGGAGGAATAAATGGCGTGGCTTTACCATTAACTGATACAGATAATGATGGTATTCCAAACTTTCAAGACATGGACGATGATGGTGATGGTGTAGATACTATTGAAGAGTTTAGAAGTTTTGGTGCTTTTAGAATTGCGAGCGTACAAACTTCAAATTCAGTTTCTAATTGTCCTGGACTAAATCCTGCATTTACTGATACTGATGGTGATTGTATACCAGATTACTTAGATCCAGATGATGATGGAGATGGAATTTTAACTGCTGATGAAGATATTATTATAGTAGATGGTGACCCTAGAAATGATGATTCTGATGGTGATGGAACACCAAATTATTTAGACTCAGATGATGATGGAGATGGAATTGAAACAAAAGATGAAGATATTGATCAAGATGGAGATCCTAGGAATGATGATGCTGATAATGATCTTATACCTAACTATTTAGATCTTGATGTTGATAATGATGGTATTTTAGATTCAGTAGAAGGTGCAGGAGATATTGATGGCGACGGAATTGCAAATTATTTAGATTTAGACAGTGACGGAGATGGCTGTACAGATGTTATAGAATCAGGAGGAATCGATGCCAATGATGATGGCATTGTAGATGGAGATGGATTTAACAATAAAGGTCAAGTAACCACGAATAATGTATTTCTTGGCACAAGTTATAATGGTGCAACGGGTAATGAAATAATCGCATCCAAAGTAACGGTTGATGTCGCTACCCCATCTAATACCACAACAGTAGAAGGTAACGATACCAATTTTACGGTATCCGCCTCAGCAGAGAGTGCAACGGCATATAGCGGAGGAACACCCACCTATGGTACAGCCAACAATGCAGATTCAGGATTACGATATACCTGGTATTTAGGCGATCCATCAGGATCAGGTGTTGCGTTAACAGATGTAGCCCCTTATGGCGGAACAACGACAAAAACGTTAACAATTACAGGAACCCCATTAAATTTAAATGGTAAAGAATACTTTGTAACGGTTACCCATGCAAACAACACATGTTTTACCGCAACAAGTAGCGCTTCATTATCAGTAACAGCAGCCAATGTAGGACCAGATACCAATGCGGTAACCAGTCCAACAATCAGTACCGATGCAGGAGCAACTCTATTACCACCACCAACAGGAACCGATACAGATGGAACGATTGCAGGTTATATCTTTACCAATTTACCAACAGGAGGTAGCTTACAATATACAGAAGATGGAACAGGCACTATAAAAACAGTTACAGAAGGCGAAGAATTAAGTGTCGCAGAAGCGAACACCTTAACCTTTGACCCAGCAGGAACTACCAGTACCGATCAAACCTTTACTGTTGCAGCCAAAGATGATGACGGCGTAACAGATACAAGCGGAGCAACCTATACCATTCCACTGAATGCACCACCAACAACGGATAATAAAACAGCGCCAGCTATTAGTAGCTCGGCAGGACCAACAGCATTGCCAACCTTTACGGCAAATGACCCAGATGGAAGTGTTGCAGGTTATGTTATAAAAACCTTACCAAGTGGAGGCGTTTTACAATACACAGAAGATGGAACAGGTACAATAAAAACAGTAACATCTTCAGAAGAGTTAAGCCCTACAGAAGTAGCGACCTTAACCTTTGACCCAGATGGGACAAGCAATGTAAATACAAGCTTTACCCTTGCGGCAAAAGATAATGAAGGCTTAGAAGATGCTAGTCCAGCAACGATTAGTATTCCATTAGCAAACACACCGCCAATAGCGGCAGAAGATACCTATACAACCCCAGAAGAAATGGCAGTTACATTAATGCCATTAACAGGAGATAGTGATCCAGACGGAGGTACCGTTTCAGTTACTAAAATAGGAGGCACTACCTTAACAGGAAATGCACAAACGATTACCTTAACAGATGGTGTAGTAACAATAGATGCATCTGGGGTGATTAGTTTTACACCAAAAGATGATTTCAATGGATTGGTAACAATTCCATATGAGATTACCGATGGACAAGGAGAGACAACCACTTCAAATCAAAAGATTACAGTAACAGTTGTTAATGATGCACCGATAGCAGTAGAAGATACCTATACAACAAATGAAGAAACACCAGTTACTTTATTGCCATTAACAGGCGATAGTGATATTGATGGAGGAACTTTATCAGTTACTAAAATAGGAGGAATTGCTTTAACAGGAGGAGCACAAACAATCACGTTACCAGAAGGCGTAGTTACAATAGATGCATCAGGAGCGATCAGTTTTGATCCAAAAGATGATTTTACTGGATTGGCAACAATTCCATATGAGATAAGTGATGGACAAGGAGGAACAGCTACTTCAAATCAAAAAGTTACTGTAAATGCAGTCAACGATGCACCTGTAGCGAACAATGATGCTAAGACAATTAGCGAAGATCAGACAGGAACAATTGATGTAGTTTCAAATGATACAGATGTCGATGGTACGATTAATAAAGCAAGTGTAGATTTAGATCCAAGTACCCCAGGACAAGACACTAGTATTACGACTCCAGAAGGAACTTGGAGTGTTGATACAAATGGTGTCGTTACTTTTGATCCAAAAGATGATTTTAACGGAACAGCGACATTACCATATACAGTAAAAGATGATAGCGGTACGGTATCGAATCAAGGAACTATTACCATGAGCGTAACTCCAGAGAATGATCCACCAGTAGCCAATGCAGATAGTGCAACCACTACAGAAGATGTGAATGCTACGGTAAATATCATCACCAATGATACAGATTTAGAAGGAGCAGCGACTATTGATAAAGCAACGATAGATTTAGATCCAAATACAGCAGGCGTACAAGATAGTATTACCACTCCAGAAGGAGTTTGGACAGTAGATGGCAATGGTCTTTTAACCTTTGATCCAGTAGACAACTATAATGGAACAGCAAGTATTACCTATACAGTACAAGATGATCAAGGCGCTGAGTCTAATAGTGGAGCAGTATCAGTTGTAGTAAGTGCAGTAAATGATGCACCAGTAGCAGTTGATGATACAGCAAGTACAACAGAAGGTGCAACCGTAACAGTAAATGTAGTAGCTAATGATACTGACGCTGATGGAACTATTGATACTACTTCAGTAGATTTAGATCCTAGTACGCCAGGAAAAGAAAGCACTATAACAACTCCAGAAGGAGTTTGGACAGTTGATGCTAACGGAATAGTCACATTAGAGCCTGCAAATAACTTTATTGGTGTGGCAACATTACCATATGTAGTAAAAGATAATGAGGGACTGATCTCTAATAATGGAACAATTAGTATTACTGTAGAAAAAGATACCGATGGTGATGGAACATCAGATTCAACAGATTTAGATGATGATAATGATGGTATTCCTGATACAGTAGAACAAAATGGAAACCCGAATTTAGATACTGACGGAGATGGAACTCCAGATCACTTAGATTTAGATTCTGATGGAGATGGTGTAAAAGATATCGTTGAAGCAGGAGGTTTAGATACTAACAATGATGGGATTGTAGATGATATTAATCCAGATGGAAGTTTAATAAACGATACAGATAATGATGGATTAGATGATGCTGTAGATTTAGATAATGGAGGTACAGGATTACCAATTCCTGACACAGATAATGATGGTGAATCTGATTTTCAAGACTCAGATGATGACGGAGATGGAATTGATACCGCAGAAGAAGATGTTGATGCAGATAACGATCCAACAAATGACGATACAGACGGAGATGGAACACCAAACTATTTAGATCCAGATGATGATGGCGATGGAATCGATACGGCAGAAGAAGATGTTGATACAGATAACGATCCAACGAATGATGATACAGATGGAGATGGTACACCAAACTATCTAGATCCAGATGATGATGGAGATGGAATCGATACGGCAGAAGAAGATGTTGATTCAGATAATGATCCAACAAATGACGATACAGACGGAGATGGTACACCAAATTATTTAGATCCAGATGATGATGGAGATGGAATCGATACTGCAGAAGAAGATGTTGATGCAGATAACGATCCAACCAACGATGATACAGATGGAGATGGAACACCAAACTATCTAGATTCAGATGACGATGGCGATGGAATCAATACGGCAGAAGAAGATATTGATGCAGATAACGATCCAACCAATGATGATACAGACGGAGATGGAACACCAAACTATCTAGATTCAGATGACGATGGCGATGGAATCAATACGGCAGAAGAAGATATTGATGCAGATAACGATCCAACCAATGATGATACAGACGGAGATGGTACACCAAACTATTTAGATCCAGATGACGATGGAGACGGAGTAGATACTATAGATGAGGATGTTGATGCAGATAACGATCCAGCCAATGATGATACTGATGGAGATGGTACACCAAACTATTTAGATACAGATGATGACGGAGATGGAATCGATACCGCAGAAGAAGATGTTGATGCAGATAACGATCCAGCCAACGATGATACAGATGGAGATGGTACACCAAACTATTTAGATCCAGATGACGATGGAGACGGAGTAGATACTATAGATGAGGATGTTGATGCAGATAACGATCCAACAAATGATGATACAGATGGAGATGGTACACCAAATTATTTAGATCCAGATGACGATGGAGACGGAGTAGATACTATAGATGAGGATGTTGATGCGGATAACGATCCAACTAATGATGATACAGATGGAGATGGTACACCAAACTATTTAGATCCAGATGATGACGGAGATGGAATCGATACCGAAGATGAGGATGTAGACCAAGATGGAGATCCAAAGAATGATGATACCGACGGAGATGGTACACCAGATTATTTAGATCCAATTAATGATATTGATACAGATGGTGACGGAGTATATGATTCTGAAGATTTAGATGATGATAATGATGGAATTCCTGATTTAGTAGAACAAGATGGAGATTTAATAAGAGATACTGATGGTGATGGAATACCAGATCATTTAGATTTAGACGCTGATGGAGATAATATATTAGATATTATTGAAGCTGGAGGTATAGATACAAATAATGATGGAATTGTAGATAATATTAATCCAGATGGAACATTAATTAATGATTCAGATAACGACGGGTTAGATGATGCTGTAGATTTAGATAATGGAGGAACAGCATTACCTATTCCAGATACAGATGGTGATGGGAGACCAGATTTCCAAGATGCTGACGATGACGGAGATGGAGTCGATACAACAGAAGAAGATATTGATAATAATGGAGATTCAATAAATGATGATACAGATGGAGATGGAACCCCAGATTATTTAGATACCGATGATGATGGAGATGGAGTAGATACGGTAGATGAAGATATTGATAATGATGGCGACCCAACCAATGATGATACAGATGGTGATGGAACTCCAGATTATTTAGATACCGATGATGATGGAGATGGAGTAGATACTGTTGATGAAGACACTGATAATGATGGCGACCCAACCAATGATGATACAGATGGTGATGGAACTCCAGATTATTTAGATACCGATGATGACGGAGATGGAGTAGATACTGTTGATGAAGACACTGATAATGATGGAGACCCAACCAATGATGATACAGATGGCGATGGAACTCCAGATTATTTAGATCCAGACGATGACGGAGATGGGGTAGATACTGTTGATGAAGACACTGATAATGATGGCGACCCAACCAATGATGATACTGATGGCGATGGAACTCCAGATTATTTAGATACCGATGATGATGGAGATGGAGTAGATACTGCAGATGAGGATGCTAATAATGATGGCGATCCAACAAATGATGATACAGATGGAGATGGAACCCCTGATTATCTAGATCCAGATAGTTTTGGCGAAGCTGGAGGTTCTGAGGATGATAACGATTTTATTATTACAATTTTAGCTAACAACCCAAGCTTTAAGTTAGAAATATTTAATAGATGGGGAGATAAAATTTATACTCATAATAATAAAGGTACTACTGAAAAAATTACTTGGTGGGACGGAAAGTTTAAAGGCGGTTCAATAATAACTAAAGACTTAGGCGTACCTACAGGGACATACTACTACATTATTAATTTTAACAATTCGAATGAGAAACCTAGAGCAGGTTGGGTTTATATAAACAAATAGTATTATGAAAATTGAAAAAGCACTTTTAGGATTATTGATTTTATTGAGCGTAAGTTTTTACGCTCAGCAAGATCCTCAGTATACACATTATATGTATAACATGAACATTATAAATCCTGCATATGCAGGGTCTAATGAATCGATGTCTATTAATTTTTTAGGACGGAGTCAATGGGTAGGAATAGATGGAGCACCTCAAACAATTACGTTTGGAATTCATTCTCCTACAGGTAAAAAATTAGGATTAGGACTTTCTTTTATAGCTGATAAAATAGGGCCAGTAAAAGAACAAACAGCTTATGGAGACTTTAGTTTTACTGTTCAAGTAGGAGAAGGGAGAAATTTAGGGTTTGGTATAAAAGCAGGTTTTACTTTTATTGATGTAAACTTAAGTTCAATAGAACTTTTAAATAACAATACCCCAACTAATTTTTTTAATAGAATTAACAAAGCTATCCCTAATTTTGGTGCTGGTGTATTTTATCATACAGACAAATTCTATGCTGGATTTTCTATTCCTAATATGATAAAAACCATTCACTTAGAGGGTAGTAATTCTGCTATTACGAGAGTAAGTGAAGAAGCCCATTATTTTTTAACAAGTGGATATGTTTTTGATATCAATAGAAATGTAAAGTTTAAACCTTCTTTTTTGGTAAAAACTGCACCAGGTGCACCCACTTCTATAGATTTATCTAGTAATATTTTGTTAAATGATAAGTTAGAGTTCGGATTATCATATCGAGTAAATTCATCTATTTCAGCATTATTTAATATAAAAACAACAGATAATTTACGAATAGGTTATGCATATGATTATTCAATCAATAACCTAGGAAATTTTAACTCAGGTTCTCACGAGATATTTTTATTATTTGATCTACCATTTTCTAGTGATAGAATATTATCTCCAAGATTCTTTTAAATCTATAAGCCATGAAAAATATTATAAATAACAAAATAATACTAATAGCATTTGTAATGTTTTTAGTAGTAAATATTCAAGCACAAGAGAAAGACACTAAATTAATAAATTATAAGGTGCATTCTGTTAAAGGAATTAATGATGTTGGTTTAGACTTTAGTCCAGTGTACTATAAAGATAAATTAGTGTTTTCATCAGAAAGAGCAGATAAAAAATCTTTCTTAGATCTTTATACTATCAGAATTGATAATCCTAAAAAAGGAACATCGAAAATAGAAAAATTTTCTATTGAAAAATTAAGTAAAACATACCATATTTCTAATATTGCATTTAGTAAAGATTATAGAACGATTTACTTTACTAGAAATAATTATTTTAAGAAACGTTTTAAGCCTTATAAAAAAAATGTTAATAGATTAAAATTATATCGAGCACATAGAAATATAGAAGATACAGAATGGGAGTCTATAAAAGAATTACCTTTTAATGGTGATGATTTTTCTACCGGACATCCAAGTTTAAGTAAAGATGATAAAACTTTATATTTTTCATCAGATAGACCTGGTGGATATGGAAAAACAGATATTTATAAAGTAGGAATTAATGAAGATGGAAGTTTTGGGAAAATCATAAATCTAGGTAAAGAAGTAAATTCTTCTGAAAGAGAAATGTTTCCGACAACTAAAGAAAATGAATTATATTTTTCTTCAGATAGAAATAACGGACAAGGAGGGTTAGATATTTATAAATACAATCTTAATAAAAAAAATGAAGCAATAAACTTAGGAAAAACTATTAATAGTTCTGTTGACGATTTTGGAATTGTTTTTAACCCTGAAAACCCAAATAAAGGTTACTTTTCTTCAAATAGAAAAGGTGGATTAGGAAGTGATGATATATATGGTTTTACAGAAGAAACTACTATAATAAAACCATGTGAACAAATAGTATACGGTGTTATAAAAGATAAAAAGTTATCTACTCCTATTGCTTTTGCTAAAGTGATAATTCAAAATGCTATTTCAAAAGAAAATATTGAAGAACTAAATGCAGATGCAAAAGGTAACTACAGTTATACTTTGCCATGTTCTAAAAACTATATTGCATTAGCAAGCAAAGAATATTATAAAGAAGAACAAAAACCGTTTAGTACTTCAACCAAAAGTGGAATAAATAATGAACTTAATTTTAATTTAGAATTAATAGACGATTTAAAGTATAATAATAATAACGAAGCTATTATTAACATAAATCCTATCTATTTTGATACGAATAAATCTACAATAAGACCAGATGCTGCAAAAGAGTTAGATTATATAGTAAGTGTAATGAACAAATATCCAGAGATGAAAATAAAAGCAACATCTCATACAGATTCAAGAGGGAAAGATAGTTACAATGAAGCTTTATCAACTAGAAGAGCAGAGTCTACAAGAAGTTATATTACTTCTCAAGGTATTTCACCTTCAAGAATTACTGCCATAGGATATGGAGAATCTCAACCTACAAATCATTGTGAGAATGGAGTGAAATGTTCAAAAGAAGAGCATCAACTTAACAGAAGAACTGAGTTTATTATTATAAGACAAAAAGAGTAAGCATTATTAAATTATAAAAAAGAAAAAAACCAACTCAATTGAGTTGGTTTTTTTCTTTTTCTCTTCTTCAAATATTCTCTTGTTTGATAAGACTTTACAAAACTAAAAAACATATTTGAAGTTTTTATAGGTATAAATACCTGTTTTTATATTATCCTCTTCTTTTTTTCTTAGAAACTACGTTCCTTTTTTTACTAATCCTTTTAGGTTTTATAATTTCTTTTCTTTTTACCACACTTCTTTTTATAGTGCTAGAAGGTCTTTTAGTTGTATAGTTCCTTTTAGAAGCAGTTCTTTCCTTATTCTTATACGGCCTTTTAGTTGTGTGATTTCTTCTTGAATCATTATTCTTATAGGTGTTTTTAGTATCTCTAGAAGTATTTTGTTTTCTCCTTTTAAGTATTTTACTTCGCTTACCAATTTTTGCATTTGGTCTAGCTCTGTAATAATAAAAGTTATTATCTTCTCTTAATTTATAATAGTTGTTTCTAAAATCGTTTCTATAAAAGTAGGCATCATTATAATTACATACTGTACCAAAATTTAATCCAAAACTGACTCCGAAGTTATCGTTATAATAATCATTATATTTTACATTTCCATAATAATACGGCTCTCCAAATCGGTTGTAATTAATTTTTAAATTACCAACTCTGGTTAATAAACCTCTATTGTAACGCATATAAACGTTTCCAATTCTTTTTACATTTCCTCGATAATCATAATTTACATTTACATTTCCAATTCTTCTAACTCTGCCGTTATATCCTCTTTCAATTCTTACACCTCGGTTAGAATAATAAGAAGTATAATTTGAGTTAAAATCAAATTCTCCGTTTAAAAAAACGTCAAATTTAATTCCGCGTTCTACAAAACTTATGGCATCACTATAATTATAGTTAACCCCAATTTTGCTAGTTGATGTTTCATTAACTGCATTTACAGTTGTTAATGTTAGTAATCCTACTAATAAAAGTATCCCTTTCTTCATGATTTCTAGATTTAGGGTTATGCTTACTCTATTTGCTTTTCGGCTTCCGCATTTGCTTAGTAATTTTCAAATAGCGTGCCAAAAATATATTTACCCATTCAATTAACTTTAAATCTCTTATAATAAGTTGTTTAAATAATGTGGAAAGTTTATTGATATATAATCAAATGAAAATGTAAATTTATTTATATTTATACGACCTATTCTGAAATCAATTAATCGATGATAGACGCCATTGAAAAGAACTTACAAAGAGGAATTAAATTACTGAATTCTATTACAGATCAACAATATAGTGATGCCACAATTCCGCCGTATTTTTCAAGTATTGGAACCAATATGCGTCATGTTTTAGACGCTTTTACATGTGTTTTTAACGGATTAGAAAATAATCATATAGATTTTTCTAATAGAGATCGAAATCAATTAGCAGAAGAAAAAACTGCAGTTGGAATTGATTATTTTAATGAAGTAATTACAAAGCTTCATTTACTAAAAGAAAGTGATTTTGATAAAATGGTTTCTGTTTGTGATGATTTAGGAACTGGTGTTGTAACAGCAAATTATACATTAGGCAGCGCATTGATTCAGGCACACAGTCACGCAATTCATCATTATGCAAGTATTGGTTTTATTATACATCAATTAGGGGTTGAATTACCTGATGCAGATTTTGGATTTAATCCAACTACACCGAAAAAAGTTGAAGCTTGTTAATAGGTTGAAATTTTTTTCACTTTTTTAGTATAAGCCCTTAATTCAAACATTTCAGAAATAAATTTTTTAGAACTTACATACGGAACTTTGTGTTCTTTATGGTTTGTAGTTGCAATTTCATACAATGATTTCCAATGTGATCGAATAGCTTTTAATGCTTGAAAGTAATTATAATTTTTAGCATCGTAAATATGTGTTGGCTCAGAAATAATTCCATTAATTTCTAAAATTTTAAAATCTTCACCTCTTTCTAAATCTTCAATACTGTTGTATTTTAGATCGATTCTACCATAAAACCAACCAGGTATTTTATAACTTAATTGATTAAATGTTTCAACTAATTTATTACTGATAAGATGTTTTCCACAAATAAATTGTGTGCCTTTAGAATGATTTCCAATAACCGATAATTTTATTTTTTTATTCTTGGACGGAACTTTTTCAAGATCATTTTTATGAAGATTTTCTAAAATCTCTAAATACAATTTTGCTCTTGAATCATTATTAATTAATTCTTTTAACGTTGATGTTCCATCCGCAGTAACTGTTAAAAATTTTTTTAATGTAATAGAAGAGATAATTCCATTTTTGCTATTTGGATTTCTGTGATAAAAAATGCCACATTCATTTTCATATTCTAGAAATTCTTGAATAAGAATATTGACAGGATATTTTTTTAAATATTCTTCTAGTTCTTCTTTTGTATTTATTTTTTTCACCAATAATCCTCTAAAACCAATATCTGGTTTGGCTATTAAAGGAAAGTCAATGTTACTTTCTTGAATGGCTTTGTAGGTAGCTAAAAAATCATTATCCGAATTATGTAAAATGCTTTTTGGTCTATGCTTTTCAGGAACTAATTGTATGGTTTTATATTTACTTTCAGTACCATTTCCAGAACTTTTAATTGAAGGGTTTGCAGCACTAAAAAAAGCAGAATGCTTTGCTTTTGAGGCTAAATAAAAGGCATAAGGTAAATTTGGAATATAAAACATTGAAGAAGGCCAATGTTCCCAATTAAATGTTTTATGAAACTTCTTATTTAGCACGTTACTCTTTTTTAAAAACAGCGTTTAATAATATTTTAAATGTTTTAAAAGCAAAATAGATAGTGAAAATTATCAATAAAACACTTATGAATAAAATAGCGTAAGCAACTAGATATTTAGGGTATTCTGTAAACTTTTTTAAGGCTTTAAAACCGATTGTGATAGAAATAGGAGAGAGGATAAAAAGTAATATTAAGATTACCAGTCTTTGTAAGCCTTTACCGAGCAAGTTTACATCTGTACTCATTTTTTATAATTTAAGATAACGTTTCTAACACTCCCAAATTCCTGCAATAATTGCTTTGCTTCTTTTTGGTCGATATTTAATTCTGATACTAACATTTTTTCACCTCTATCAACCAATTTATTATTAGATAATTGCATATCAACCATTTTATTGCCTTTTACTTTACCTAACTGAATCATCGTTGTTGTAGATAACATGTTTAATACTAATTTTTGTGCCGTACCAGCTTTCATTCTAGAACTTCCAGTTACAAATTCTGGACCAACGACAACTTCTATTGGGAATTGAGAAACATGAGATAATGGACTATTTTTATTGCAGGTGATACAACCCGTAATAACGTCATTTTTATTACAAGCTTCTAAAGCAGAAATCACATAAGGTGTTGTTCCAGAAGCAGCAATACCAACAACTACATCTTTGGTAGTAATATTATGTTCTTGTAAATCTTTCCAACCTTGATTGGTTGAATCTTCAGCAAATTCTACCGCTTTTCTAATAGCAATATCTCCACCAGCAATTAAGCCTACTACTAATTCGTGTGGTACGCCAAAAGTTGGCGGACATTCACTAGCGTCTAAAATACCTAATCTGCCACTTGTGCCAGCGCCAATATAAAAAAGTCTACCACCTTTTTTTAATTGTCTAACAATTTGTTCTGTAAGGGTTTCAATTTGTGGTAATGATTTTTCAACCGCTAAAGGAACCGTTTTATCTTCATTATTAATAGTACTTAATAATTCTGATATCGACATCTTTTCCAGATGATTGTAATTAGAATCCTGCTCGGTAGTTTTTATAAATGTCATGACTCAAAAATACAGTTTTTCTCTTATTTTTGAGTGAGATTTTAAACAAGTTATTCGCTTTTATCAACCAAACTTATATCAAAAGTATCCGTTTCTGAAATATGAAAATAGCCTAGAGGAAAATTAGCTTCATCAGTTTTATTGATCATATTTCCTAATAGGGATGATGGAATTGTTTGAAAAGGTCCTCCAGAATTTTGACCACTCTGGTTGATTAAAACTTCAAAATATGTATAATATTCTTTAGTCATACCAGACATTCTTATGGTAACATCTGCTGGTAATTCAATATCATCTTCTTGGTAAAAATATGAGAAGTTATAATCAGATCCATTAAAAAATCGATCATCAAGTGCTATCATTAAATTATTTGTAAAATTAAATAGATAAAATTCTTCTTTATCACTAACATCTGTAAAATCTACTTTTAGCTGTGTTTCTTTTCCTGTAAACAACGTTTCATCACCTTGAATAATTGAATTTATTGGAGATGATTTTACTCTTGAAGCTTTTCCTTTATAAGTTTGATTGTTATAGATAACCGTTAATTCATATTCAGTATTTTCTGAAGGTATAAAAGCTACATCAGCTTCGTAATCACCATCGTTGTTAATATCAGAATAATTAATAATAGTGTTACTAGATAAATCTGTTACAAAAACAGTAGCATTTGTTACCGTTGGTATATTTTCTTCAAAATAATCTGCTGACAGTTTTAATTTTACTGTTGTATTTACGGTTACTGGAGTTTCATCAAAATAAACGTCAAAAGCTGCGTCTATAATTAATTTTGGTTGAATTGATGGAACATCAACATCAATAACTTTTTCACAATTAGAAAAAATGAACATCAACAAAACTGGAAGTATATATATCTTTTTCATAGTTCTAAAATTTAAAATTATACGTTACTGAAGGTACTAAACCAAATATTGATGTCTGTAATGCCTCGTTTCTATTGGTTTCTCTATTCTGTTTAAAAGCAATTGAAGCCGCATTATCTCTTCCATATAAGTTATAAATACCAAAGACCCATTCGCCTTTCCATTTTCTGTTTTTATTTTTCCTTGGAGTGAGTGTCGCAGAAATATCTAATCGATGATAGGCAGGTAATCTATCGGCATTTCTTCTATTATCATCGTAAATTGGAACATTTATACCTTGTATTTCATATTGTCCGACAGGGTAATTTGTTGGTTGTCCAGTTTGAAAAATAAAATTAGCATTGAATTTCCACTTTTTATTTAGCTCATAACTAGCGTTTACAGAAAAGTCATGAGTTTTGTCATATGGTGTACTATACCAATTTCCTTGATTTATACCTGGTTCATTGGCATTTCTTCCAGGAGTTAATTGTTCTGATCTAGATAATGTATAAGAAAACCACCCTTTTAAATTTCCTTCATTCTTTTTCAACAAAACTTCCAATCCGTAAGCTCTAGCTTTTCCGTTTAATATGACCGTTTCAATTTCATTATTGGCAACTAAATTTGCTCCATTTATATAATCTATTCGATTCTGAATGTCTTTATAGAAAACTTCTGTTTCTAAGGAATAATCTCCATCTTTTATAGATTTAAAATATCCCATTGCATATTGATCTAACAACTGTGGTTTTATATATTTTCCACTTGGCGTCCAAACATCTAATGGAGTAGGAGAGGCAGTATTTGATAATAAGTGTAAATATTGAACCATTCTATTATAACTAGCTTTTATAGAAGAATTATCGTTGATTACATACGACATAGAAAGTCTAGGTTCAAAATTGTTAAAGCTCGCAATGGTTTCACTTCTTTTAAAAGATTCTGTTCCTGTGGCTACAGCAGATTCGTATTTTTTGAATTCACTATTATAAAGTACCGCTTGGTTATTTTGATAGGTATTTAATTCATTCTGACCCAAACGTAAAAAACTACTAAAACGCACACCATATTGTAATGTTAAATTCTCATTTAATTTATGCTCTGCATCTACATATGCAGCAAACTCATTTGCATACTTATTTGTTAATTTTTCTGCAATAATTCCAGAATCTGGTCTGTTAGGAATAATCTTACCTGGGTTAAATTTAATATTGATATTGTTGATACCATAACTTAGTTTAAAATTATCATTTAAGTAATGCTTAAAGTCGTATTTTAAATTAAAGTTTGTAATTCCAGAGTCCCATTCAAATCCAACAAAATCAAGTATTAATCCATAAAAATAGTCTGAGTATATTAAAGATAAGTTAGAGAATAACTTATCAGAAAAAAGATGATTCCAGCGTAAATTAACAACTGAATTTCCGTAATTGTTTACAAAACTGTCATTAATTCCAAAAACATCTTTACCAAAATAAGTAGATAGAAAAAGGTTGTTTTTATCGTTAAAACGATAATTTATTTTACTATTTAAATCATAGAAATATGCTTTGTTATCATTGTCGAAAAGTGGTAAAAATAAATGCGCATAGGAAGCTCTTCCACCTATTAAAAAAGAACTCTTTTCTTTTTCAATAGGACCTTCAGCTAATAATCTACTAGAAACTAAACCGATTCCACCAGTTAAATTGAACTTTTTACTATTTCCTTCTTTTTGATAAATATCTAAAACAGACGAAAGTCTTCCGCCAAAACGAGCTGGAATTCCGCCCTTATATAATTTTACATCTTTAATAACATCTGGATTAAAAACAGAGAAAAAGCCAAATAAATGTGAAGAATTAAAAACGGTTGCTTCATCTAATAATATTAAGTTTTGATCTGCAGAACCACCTCTAACGTTAAATCCAGAAGCACCTTCACCAGCACTTGTAACACCTGGTAATAAAATCAATGATTTTATTACATCTGCTTCGCCTAATACAACAGGAATTTGTTTTATGGTACTTGAGTTTAGTTTGTTAACACTCATTTGTGGAGTTCTAACATTCAATTTTTCAATATTACTCTCAATAATTATTTCATCTAAACTTTCAGTTTCTTCAACTAATTTGAAGTTTTTAGTTGTTTTTTTAGATAAGTCTAAACTCTCTGAAATTACTGTATATCCTAAATAACTAATTAAAACGTTATAAGTTCCTTTTGGTATTGTAATGGAGTAAAATCCGTATTCGTTTGTTGTTGTACCAGACTTTAGTTCAGGAAAATAAACAGAAACACCAATAAGAGTTTCGTTGTTGCTTTCGTCATATACAGTACCACTTAGCGTTATTTTTTCTTGACTAAATATGCTGAAAGAAATACATATAAAAGTAATAAGTAACGATTTTTTTAAAAACATATATTTGTTTAGGGTATTTTATATTTTGTTAAACAAAAGTACGATTATTAAATTAGAAAATTTAATTTTTAATTGTAAATAATGTCCTTAATTTCAATTTTTTTATCATTTAAAAAATCATAAAGTGTTAACCTTCTTAAGGTATAATAATCTACCCAAAATTTTTCTAAAGAATTCAAATACACCACAACTGCTCTATCTTTTTCTGACTGCGCTAAGTTTAAGTCTGTAATTGTAATTTTACCTAAAATGTATCTTTTTTTAGTAATATCATATCTTTTAGTAGCTATTTCTTTAGCTTTTTCTGATGTTTTTAAGAAAACTCTTTGGTTAGACCAATTTAAGGTATGAAGGTAAATTTCTTGTTCAAATGCTTGTTTGTCTTGTTCTAAATTGGTGTTAACTAAATCTAGATTTGCTTCGGCTATTTTTCTTCTCGATTTAGAGACTCCCCAATCAAAGACAGGAAGGCTTAGTGTAACAGATATGTTTTGCTGGCGATTAAAATCTTGAAAAAGATCATTAATTAATGCTCCTTGTTGTGAAATTCCAAAATTTGCATTTACATTTAATTGTAATTTGTTATTTCCTTTAACTCTGGCAAGTTCCTTTTCTGCTTCTAATCTTTTTCGTCTAAATTCGATTACAGATTTTCTGTTAGAACTTGCTTCTTCTAGTGCTTTTTCTATATCAACATTAAAAGGAGATAAATTTACTGGAATATTTAATTCTAATTCTTGAGAACCTAAACCTAAATATCGAGTAAAATTTTGAGCGGCTCTTTTTAAAGATATTTTAGATGTGGTAACACTGTTTTTAGAGTTTAAAAGTGAAAGTTCCATTTGCAATAAATCATTCTCAGCTATTTTCCCAATTTTAAATCTTCCTTTTGCAATTTGATATAATGTATCTTGATTCGATAAATTATTATTAGCTATTTTTAATTGCATTTGCGATTTTAGAAGACTAAAATAAAAACGTGATGTAGTTAAAGAAATTTTCTCCATGTTTTCAATAAAATCCTTTTTTGATTCCTCATAAATTAAAGGTTCAATTTTTTTATCCCATTTAAATGGATTGTAAAACAAAGAGTTTTGATTGTAGTTAATAGAAAAAGGAGTGACGAAATATCCAGTAGAGGAATTTGCGCCAAAAATATCGATTCGTTCTAATTGAGAATTTATTGACAAAGAACCTCCGGTATAAGGAATGTTTTGCGAAATAGAAAGTCTCCCTTCTATTCTAGATTGATTCTGATTTACAAATATATCTTGTCCTAAATCATTGGTTAATCTCCTTGAAGAATTAGAGTAGGAAGGAAGCGTAGCACTTAAACCAACAATAGGTAAAAAACTAGCTTTATAATTTTTGTACCGCCAATAACTCGCTTGATTTTTATTGAGATTTGCCTTGAAATCTGGAGATTTTTTTTGAGCTAATTGAATCGCTTCATCTAAAGATATTTTTCTATCCTGACAAAAAACGATAGTTGTTAATAGTAAAAAGTGTAATAGCGCTATTTTTTTCATAATTATTTATTCGTATCTAATGGCTTCAATAGGACTCTTATTTGCGGCAGCTTTTGCAGGAGCAATACCAAAAATTAACCCAATAAGTGTTGCTACAAAAAATGATAATAAAATAGAATTAAAAGAAAGTATGGTTTCTATTCCTGTAGCTATCTCTACAGCATAAGAAGCTATAATTCCGATAAAAATTCCAATAATTCCACCACCAATACTAATTAATACTGATTCTGATAAGAACTGTAAAATAACATCTTCTTGTGTAGCTCCAATTGCTCTTATAATCCCTATTTCTTTTGTTCTTTCTAAAACCGAAGCAAGCATAATATTCATGATGCCTATCCCACCAATAAGTAAAGAAATTCCAGCAATAATACTAAGAACAATATTAAATATTTGTTTTGTTTTCTGTTGTTGTTTTAACAACTGAATTGGTATTGTTATTTCAAAATCTAAAACATTATTGTGCTTTCTTTTAAGCATTCTACTCAAAACCTCAGCAGTAGATTTTAATTCATTCGAATTTGATACTTGAATTGTAAGCTTATCAATTTGATGATAATTTCCTCTTGGAATTCTTTTCTTTGGGCCACTTTGATTTCCGCTAAAAAAAACCATTCCACCACCAGTGTCAAGAGGTTTGTCGCTAATTATTTTTCTGTCTTTGTAGCGAACCAAAAACGTTTTTACAGGAATGTATACGTCTTGATTTAGATCTCGTATTCCTAAGTTTTCTTGTGCTTTTTCAGAGATTAATTTTTCTTCAATTATACCCACAACTTGCAGCCAAACATCTTTTACTTTAATGTATTTACCAATGGCACTTTCTCCAGTAAATAATTTTTTCTCGATACTTTTTCCAATAATACAAACAGGTAAAGCATTGTTTAATTGATGTTTAGTGAAGTTTTTTCCTTTATCAATTAATATATTAGAAGTGTTAAAAAAAGAAGTGCTAACTCCAACTAGTTTTACCGAGTTTTGTCTACCATTATTAATTACATAAGTGTCCATAATAATTTCTGGACTTACATTTTTTACAGAAGGTATATTACTAAGTATACTTTTTGCATCATCTAAATCTAATCCTTTAGAGAATTTTTTTGACTCTACACCATCACTACTTTCTTCGCTATTACTATCCTCATCATCTTTATCATCTGGAATTGGAGTAATAACAATATTATTTACACCAACTAATTCTAATTGAGAGAGTATTTCTTTTTCTGCACCCTTTCCAATGGCAAGCATTGTAATTACTGCAGCTACACCAAAAATAATACCTAAAGCTGTTAAAAAAGTTCTAACTTTATTGGTGGCGATTACACGTATTGCTTCAGTAAAATTTGACTTTAATTTTTCTAAAAGTATTCTGTCTATCATATTATTCTTTTAAAAGAATTATATTTTTAGTTTCATAACCTTCAGGTTTATTTAAATAAAGAACATCATTTTCTTTTACACCTTTTTTAATAACAATGATATCATTATTAGATTTACCTAATTCTACTTGGATTTTTTCTACTGAAAAACCGGACTTTTTATAAACATAACTTATGCTATCCTTAGAAAATATAGATTCAATAGGTGTGATTAAAGTATCTTCTTCTGTGTCTGTTAAAATTTTGTTTGATGTAGTCATACCAGGTCTAATGTTATCATTCGTGTTTTTAAGCTTTATCATCACTTGAAAAACTTTGATATCAGAACCTCTTTTTTTCTCGCCCACATTGGCAACATTGGTAACTACTCCTTCAAGTTTTATATCAGGAAAAGCATCAAAACCAACGGTAACAGGTAACTCTTTTTTAATCTTTCTAATGTCTACTTCGTTTGCATAGGTTTTAGATTCCATTTTTGATAAATCTGGAAGTGACGCAATCGAAGGACTCCATGGACTTACAGAAGAACCAACTTTCTTTTTTCTACCATCCCATTCTTTTATATAGGTAATCATTCCATTACCATCTGAGTGAATTGTGAACGATTTTAGTAGCTTGGTAAGCTCGTTTAACTTCTTTTTAATTTTAGAAACTTCAGTACCAACTTCTACCATTTTAGCATCTGCTTGTCTCTTTTTTATTGAATAGTTCTCTCTTTTTTCTCTTAAATCCCTATTCGATTTTTCAATTTGTATTTCTAACTTTTTTATAGTTGCAGGTGGTTCAAAAGCAGACTGAGTAAGTTCTAGTTTTGTTTCTTCGATGCTAAATAATAAATCATTGATACCATTACGTTCTTGTTTTAGCGTTAATGTGGTGTCTAATTGTTGTTGTGTATATTTAGATTGTGCAGTTTCTAAATTTAATTCAGCATCAAGAATTTTTTCATTGATACTAGATGGATCTAATCTTCCAACATAATCTCCTTTTTTTACAATAGAGCCTTCAGAAACTAAATCTTGAATCTTAATATCTCTTAAGTTGAATTTTCTTAAACTTTGTGAAGATGGGCCGCTTATTCTTTTTGAGCTCGATGATTGTATTTCTCCAGAGGTGAGAACTTCGCTAATAAAGTTTCCTTTTTTTACTTTAACGGTTAAGGATATATCATCTTCCGTTTTAGATTTAAAGAAAAAATAAAATAATAATAATGCAATTATTAAACCTGCAATTATGTAGATTTTTTTCTTACTCATAGTTGGTTTTTTTAGTCTGAAACCAAATATAAATAAAAAAGAGAGCTAGTTAGCTCTCTTTAATTGTTAATGTTTTGAGAAAATTAACCTAAAATACTGTTTAAGGTGCTGTTAGGTCTCATTGCTTTATCTGCAAGAGTATCATTTGGTTCGTAATAACCACCAATATTTACAGCGATTCCTTGTATGTCATTTAACTCATTTACAATCTTTTCTTCATTGACTTCTAATTGATTTGCAATCGAAGAAAACTCAGCTTTTAAATCAACATCATCATTTTGATTGGCCAATTCCTGAGCCCAATACATTGCTAAATAGAAGTGAGAACCTCTATTGTCTAATTCGTTAACTTTTCTTGAAGGCGACTTTTTATTGTCTAAAAACTTATCTGTTGCATTGTCTAATGCTTCCGATAAAATGATTGCTTTTTTATTATCATTTGATGTTCCTAAATGTTCTAAAGAAACAGCTAACGCTAAGAATTCTCCTAAAGAATCCCAACGTAAGTGGTTTTCTTTTTCAAATTGTTGAACATGTTTTGGAGCAGAACCACCAGCACCCGTTTCAAACAATCCACCACCGTTCATTAAAGGAACAATAGATAACATTTTTGCAGAAGTTCCTAATTCTAAAATTGGAAATAAGTCTGTTAAATAATCACGTAAAACATTACCAGAAACAGAAATAGTATCTTCTCCTTTAATAATTCTTTCTAACGTGAATTCAGTTGCTTTTATAGGTGATAAAATTCTGATGTCTAAACCAGAAGTATCATGATTTGGTAAATAAGCGTTTACTTTTTTAATGATTTCAGCATCATGTGCTCTATTTTCATCCAACCAAAAAACAGCTGGAGTTTTAGAAGCTCTCGCTCTAGTAACTGCTAATTTTACCCAATCTTGAATAGGTGCATCTTTTACTTGACACATTCTCCAAATATCTCCTTCTTCAACAGTATGTTCAATTAAAACAGCTCCGTTTGCATCAATCACCTGAACGTTTCCATCCGTTGCAATTTCAAAAGTTTTATCATGAGAACCATATTCTTCAGCTTTTTGAGCCATTAAACCAACATTAGGAACTGTACCCATTGTTGTTGGATCAAACGCACCATGTTTTTTACAAAAGTCTATAGTTGCTGTATAAATACCAGCATAAGAACTATCAGGAATAATTGCTTTGGTATCTTGTAATTTTCCTTCTTTGTTCCACATCTGACCGGAAGTTCTAATCATTGCAGGCATAGAAGCATCAATAATTACATCCGAAGGAACGTGTAAATTGGTAATTCCTTTATCAGAATTTACCATGGCGATATCTGGATTGTTTTCTAAAACAATATTAATATCTGCTAAGATTTCTCTTCTTTTATCTTCAGAAACTTCGTCAAGATTACTTAATAAGTTTCCAAAACCATTATTTACATCAACACCAATTTCTTCAAAAATATCGTTGTGTTTTTCAAATAAATCTTTAAAATATACACGAACTGCATGTCCAAAGATAATCGGGTCAGAAACCTTCATCATGGTAGCTTTCATGTGTAAAGACAGTAATAAGTCTTTATCGTTTGAATCGTTAACTTGTGTTTCTAAGAACGTTAATAATGCTTTTTTGCTCATTACCGTAGCATCAATAATTTCTCCATCTAATAAAGATATATTTTCTTTAAGAGTAGTTTTTGTTCCGTTTGATGCAGTATGAATTATGTTTACAGAAGTTGCTTCTGTAGTGGTAATAGATTTTTCGTTGTGTGCAAAATCACCATCTTGCATCGTTGCAACATGAGTTTTAGAGTCTGCACTCCAAGCTCCCATAGAGTGTGGATTTTTACGCGCGTAATTCTTTACCGCTTTTGGTGCTCTTCTGTCAGAATTTCCTTCTCTTAAAACAGGGTTTACAGCAGATCCTTTTACTTTATTGTAACGAGCTAAAATAGCTTTATCTTCTGCTGAGTTTGTTTCTTCAGGGAAATCAGGAATTTTATAATCTAAAACTTGTAATTCTTTTATAGCTGCTTCTAACTGTGGTACAGAGGCAGAAATATTAGGTAACTTTATAATGTTTGCTTCAGGTTTTTTAGCTAATTCTCCTAATTGAGCTAAAGCATCTTCTACTTTTTGATCTTCTGTTAAGTAATCAGAAAAGTTTGCTAAAATTCTTGCCGCTAAAGAAATATCTTTAGTTTCAATTTCTATATTAGATGATTTAGTAAATGCTTTTACAATTGGTAAAAAAGAACGCGTTGCCAATGCAGGCGCTTCGTCAGTTTTTGTATATATAATTTTAGCTATTTTGCTCATAAAATCATTTTATTTTGTTCAAAAAAAGAATAGTTTTTGCTATTTACGAAATGCTTTTCGTATAAAGCGGTGCAAATTTATGAATTAAAGCTGAATTTTTAACTGTTAAAGTGTTATTAATTAGCTGGTTTTATTGAGTTTTTGACAAAAAAAAGAAGCTTTTTTGAGGAATTATTAGTAAGAATAAAAGCCACACCTAACAATTACTTGTTTAGATATGGCTTTTTTGAAATAGTCTTTCATACTGACTTGTATTGCTACAGGTTCAAATAAAGTTACACTTTATATTTCTTACAAAGAAGAAATTACGTTTTTCTATTCCAGTTGAAACATCCTTGCTTGCTAACATTCTGTTGACAAACTTTATTAATGTTTCGTCTGATTTCTAACATAAATCTTTTAGATGAGTATACTTTTTCAAGTATACCAAAGATGAGTTTGTTTGCTTTTTCAAGCATTCGCACTTACTCTTTTTATCCTTCAGTTAATTATTACTCCCAGTTAAGTATATTATTTTAGTGACTAGAGCACTTAAATAACTTACCTAAATTTTGTAATATCAACATACAGAAGTGTAACAAAGTTTATAGATTTTGTTTGAAAACCAGTAAATAAAGAACGTTACTTTATCAATTTACATTTTGTTTATGTAGTAATACCCTTTCGGTTTTAATAGCACTTACGTTGTAAATTCTATTCCAAATATAGAATAGATTATAAAAAGCACAAACTTTTTAAGTAGTTTAAAATCAACAATGTATCAACATAGCTTATTAACATTTGTTAATTAAAAAAGCACCGTACAATGTACGATGCTTTATATATATGAATTAAGAAGTTTTTCCTATCCTCTTTTTTCTTTAATTCTTGCTTTTTTACCAGTAAGACCTCTAAAGTAAAAGATACGTGCTCTACGTACTTTACCTCTTTTGTTTACTTCAATTTTTTGGATTGCTGGTAAATTTACTGGGAAGATACGCTCTACACCAATTGTACCAGACATTTTTCTAATAGTGAATGTTTCTGAAGATCCACTTCCTCTTCTTTGAATTACAACTCCTCTAAAAAACTGAGTTCTAGTTTTGTTTCCTTCTTTAATTTCGTAATAAACTGTGATTGTATCACCAGCTGCAAATTCTGCAAATTCTTTTTTTGTTACAAATTCGTCTTGAACAAATTTTACTAAAGATTCCATCTTTTAATAATTTATAGTTTTTGTAAAGCAACATTCACGATTTTCGTCAGAGGTTATTTTAGCGAGTGCAAATTTAGTGCTTTTTTTTTGTTGATAAAACTAAATCTAATTATTTTTTGATTGATAATTAGTACAGTAGAAAACCCAAAACTTACGGACTTCTTTATTATTCACTTTTATTATAATCGGTTCTAATTCAGTAATGTTATCAAAATAATTAGTTAATAAATGGTGAGATTCTCCTTTTTTATTGTTGTCTTTAAAACGTTTGTCTGAGTCTATAAATAATCCGTTTTTAGCGTTTAGAATCGATAAATCATCGCCTAGATAGTCAAAATGTAAAGCTGGTAAGCCAATAATATTCTGTGCATACACTTTATCATTCATAAAAAAGTTTAATGCTGCAGCAGTTTTGTAATTATCTTCAGAAAAAACAAATGTATTAGGATATTGTTCTTGTAATTTCTCTGTTTCAATAGCTAATTCTTTCCAACCAACCCAGGTATCATCACTTTTTATAGGAATGATGTAAAACAGTATTTGTACAGCAATGACAAGGTGCAAAACGACTGAGAAAATCAACTGTAATTTTATCAATTTTCTACTAATAAACATAGCTGCTATAATGATTCCTGTAATATAAGAAGGCATCATCCAGTTAAGTTTTACCCAGTAAATAGGAGTGATGGCAAAGAATCCAACAAAAGTTGGAATAAAGAATGCTAATAAAAATAAGGTCTTTGCTTGTGGAATTTTAAAGGTTAAAAGTGCTCGTTTTATATATTTAAAAGTAAACGTGATAAAAACTAAAAATAATATAGGCACTAATAAGACCATCTGATGCCCGATGGCACCGAAAAATTTCTTTGGAGAAATATTAAATTCTGAGATGGAGCTTGTTCTGTTGGATGACTGAAAAGCAAATGAGGCAAATTCATTTTGATAATTCCACCACCAAACTGGAAACATAACTGCAACAGATATAAGTAGCGAAATCCAGAGCCAAGGAGAAAGTAATAATTTTCGGTATTTATTAGAAAAGATGACAAAAGCTATCAATCCGATTTGTAATAAAAGTGCTGTATACTTACTATTGAATGCTAATCCCATGGCAATTCCGCCTAAAATCCAAAACCACTTTTTTTCTTCAAAAATTGCTTTAAATAAGCAGATTAAACTTAGAGTCCAGAATAATAATAACGGAACATCTGGTGTGGAATTAAACGATAAAATTGAGATAAATAAGGTAGAGGCAATTAAAACAATTGCTCTTTCTAATTTTTGTTTGGATAAAAAATAAGAAGCTAATTTGTAAAAGCTTAAAATGGTTAACGAGGTTATTACAAAATCAGTGAATTTTATTACAAATACAGATTGTCCAAAAATCTCTGAAAAGATTCTTAGTAAATAGCCAATCATTCCTGGGTGATCAAAATAAGATAACGATAAATTCTGTCCGTATAAGTAATAATAAGCATCTTGTGGCATTAATCCCATAAAGGGAAGTAATATCAATCTGAAAAGTTGGAATCCTAAAACCCAAGAAATGGCTTTGTTGTTATTTATAAAAGATGTCACTTTATTCATTATCTTTTAATAAATCAGGTCTTATTTGTTGCGTTCTTTCAAAAGCTTTTTCTGAACGCCAATCGTCAATTTTTGGAAAATTACCCGATAATAAAATCTCTGGGACTTTCATACCTTCAAAATTCGAAGGTCTTGTAAATACAGGAGGCGATAATAAATTGTCTTGAAAAGAATCTGTCAATGCAGATTGCTCATCACCAATAACACCAGGAATTAATCGAACAACTGCATCCACTAAAACTGCTGCGGCTAATTCACCACCTGTTAAAACATAATCACCAATAGATATTTCTTTGGTAATATATTTGTCTCTAATCCGTTGATCAACACCTTTATAATGACCCGTAAGAATTAAGATGTTTTCTTGTAACGAAAGCGTATTTGCGGTAGCTTGATTTAAGGTTTTTGCATCTGGAGTCATATAGATTATTTCATCGTATTTCCTTTCTGTTTGCAACTTTTTAATACAATTAGAAATTGGTTCAATCATTAAAACCATACCAGCACCACCACCAAACTGCGTATCATCTATTTGTTTGTAATTTCCTAAACCGTAGGTGCGTAAATCGTGTACCACAATTTCTGCCAAGCCTTTGTCTTGTGCTCTTTTTATAATAGAATGATTAAACGGACTTTCTAGTAAGTCTGGAGCAACGGAAATAATATCTATTCGCATAGTTGCAAAGGTATCAAAATTGTTGGTTTTACTTTTTTTTATTCTACGATTAAAGTAAAAGGAATAGAATATTTAATGTTAGCTAATTTTCTTCCAAAAATAGCAGGTTTTACACGCGGTAACTTTTTTATTACTCTTATGATCTCTTTTTTTAATTTAGGATGTGGTGCTCTAACATTAACTTTAGAAACAAAACCTTTTTTGTTTATTGTAAAAGATATAAAAACTCTTTTCCTACCAGGACTTAACCCTAGATTATTAGGTAATCTCGAATTGAAATTTTTGCTAAAATGCTTTTGAATATTGGTGTTAAAGCATTTTTTTGCATTAACAAGATCTTTCGATTTCCTGCATTTTGGAAAAATTGGAATACGATTATAACCAATAATACTATTTGTTTTTATGATGTTTTTTTCATTTTCAAATACAATTATAGGTGTGAAATAACTATTAAAATGATGCTTGTCGACAAGATTAAGTTCTTCAATGTTAAAATTTTTAAATAAAGAAATTATCTTTTGCTCTAATATATTAGAACGAGAATTAGTTCTTATATTATGAAGTTTGTTTTTTTTATTAATTTCAAAAAATATAGATAGTTTTTTATTTACTCTATTTAAATTGGCATTTTGTAATTCTGTAGCATTTAAGTTTTTTGAAAAATAAGAAGCTAAGTTGTTTTCTGAATTAGGTTTAAAAATACTATCAAAATTATTAAAGATTGGTTTGTCAAACTTTGGTTTTTTACCTTTATTAAAATTTAAATATATATTGTGTTTAAATTTTTTAAATGTATTATTTATTGAGCTTGAGGCAATTAATTTAGGGAAACTTTTTACAGAGCTGTTTATTTCGGAATAAAAAATCTCATCAGCTTTTTTAATTTTATCTAAATTTAGAGTACCGTTATTATCTAATGATAACTCTAAATGTATGTTTAATTTTTCTTGATTTTTAAAATTACTCGAAATTGAAAAGTCAATAGAATTAATAAAATGATTCTTTATTTTATCTTCTACACATCTTACTATATCTTGATAAAAATTTAAATCATTACAATTGTTACAAATTGGTGCAGATTCAATAATTAATTTAGAACTACAGTTTATTCGATTAATATTTTCGTTTTTTGAAATTATTTGAAAAGAATATTTTTTACTAGTATCGAGTTTGATATCCATTTTATTAAATGGATAACTCTCTACTTTCTTTCTTAATATTTTATTTAGTTTACTGTTTCTAGATGAATTGATGTTAACATTATATGGAATACCTTCTTTATTGATGTAAAAAGAGACAATTAAATTAGATTTATTTTTAGAGTAAGTTATATTTGTTAATAATTGTTCAGGAATATGTTTCTTAAAATATATTGATAATTCATTTTCAGGATCTGGATTTGAGTATTTTTGATAATCAAAGTTTTCCTGTGAAAAACTAAAAGAAATTAAGAAAAGAAAGAAAAATGTAATAGAAGATTTCATAGTGTTTTTTTAATTTTTGTCTAAGGTATTAAAAATGTTTGTTTTTGTATTTTGAAAAGTTAATCATTAGAGCAATAAAAATTATACTCATTTACTATATCAATAATTTTATATTTTAAATATTCTTTGGTAGAAAATATTTCTATTACCTCAGGACAATCTTTAAAGTATAAGAGAGATTTTTTCCTAAAACGACCACTTAATTTTGTTGCGATTTCTTCATTTTCTCTTTTAACATACAATGTTTCATTATTCTCAAGAAGGCTTAATATAAAAAAAGGGTTTACACTGATGTTGTTATTAAGATTAAGGTTTAAGTTTTTAATCTCGATGTAAACAGGTTTTTTACTTTTAATATATAAATTAACTTTACCATAAGAAACTACCTCAAGAAGTAAAGGTTTCTGTCTTTTATTTGTTTTTATATATTCAAAATTTATTACTTTCTCATAATGATAGAAAGTAACTCCTTTAACCATTAAGAAAGTCCAAGTATCTGGCTCATCTTCTGTTGAAATTCTAAATTTTATCTTACCATTTTTGGTAACCATGCCAAAACCTTCAAGTACTTGCCCATCATTAAAAATTAAATCAACTTTTAAATGTTGAGAATGTGAAATAGTATAAATTAGGATACATATTAAAAATAATAGCTTCTTTTTCATAGGAAACAAAACTATCTGAAAATTAACATTAAACCAAATAAATTATAATAGATTAACTACCGCCTCTGCACAACGTTCCCCATCCATAGCAGCAGAAATTATACCACCTGCATAACCTCCGCCTTCGCCACAAGGAAATAAACCTTCAATTTCTGGGTGTTCTAAATTCTCTTTTCTTGGAATGTTAACGGGAGAGGAGGTTCTAGATTCAACCCCTACAATATTTGCTTCATTGGTATAATATCCGTGCATTTTTTTGCCAAAAGCCGCAAAACCTTTTCGCAATCTGCTTCCAATTATTTTAGGTAATAAAGAGTGTAGGGGAGCAGACTTTAATCCGGGTTGATAGGAAGTGTCGTTTAAATCTGATGAAAGTTTACCTTCTACAAAATCGACTAATCGTTGCGCAGGAGCTACTTGACTTCTTCCGCCCGCATAAAACGCAATTTTCTCTAAATCTTTTTGAAATTCTAATCCTTTTAACGCGCCAAATTTTTCGTATTTCTTAAAATCGTTATCAATATCTAATTCGACTACAATTCCTGAGTTTGCAAATCTATTATTTCTTCTACTTGGCGACATTCCGTTTACAACAACTTCACCATTTGCAGTTGCAGCAGGAACTATAAATCCGCCAGGACACATGCAAAAAGAATAAACTCCTCTGTTGTTTACTTGTTGAACTAAACTGTAAGCCGCTGCTGGTAATAAATCATCTCTTTTTCCATCACAACTATATTGTATTTGATCGATGATTTCTTGAGGATGCTCTACACGAACTCCCATGGCAAAAGACTTCGCTTTTAAAGCAATGTTTTTTCTGTGTAATAATTCGTAAATATCTCTTGCAGAATGCCCCGTTGCTAAAATAACTGAATTGACAGCCATTTCTTTTGAATCATTTAATTGAATTGCTTGTAGTTTATTATTCTTAATGATAAAGTCTGTAACACGCGTGTCAAAATGAATTTCTCCACCATATTTTAAAATGTTTTCTCGAATATTCTGAATGATTTTGGGTAATTTATTGGTTCCAATATGCGGATGTGCATCTACTAAAATTTGTTCACTAGCACCATGAAAAACTAGGTTTTCAAAAATACGTCGTACATCACCACGTTTTAAAGATCGAGTGTATAATTTACCGTCAGAATACGTGCCTGCGCCACCTTCGCCAAAACAATAATTAGAATCTTCGTTCACAAAATGTTCTTGATTTATAGCGCGTAAATCCCTACGTCTATCTTGTACATTTTTTCCGCGTTCTAAAACTACAGGTTTGTAGCCTAATTCTATACACCGTAAGGCAGCATACATACCAGCAGGACCAAAACCTACAATATGTATTTCTTTGGCATTAGAAACATCTTTATATTCAAAAATATAATCAGATTTTTCAGGAAGTTGTTCATTAATATATACGGCAACTTTATAATTAAAGATGATATCTTTCTTACGAGCGTCAATCGATTTTCGTAAGACTTTAACTGCTGTAATTTCGGTTTTATCAACTTTAAGGAATTTAGAAGCTTTAAAAAGTAAAGTACCTTCCTTTTTTTCTTCTATTAAATTTACTCTAAGTTGAATCTCTTTAACCATAGCGCAAAAGTAGTTAAATAAGAATCTTTATTTGTAATATTAAAAGCATAAAAAAAACAGGTTAAGAAATTTCTTAACCTGTTTTACATTTAGACAATCCCCCTAAGATTTGTCAAAACGATTTTTATTTTCCTTTTTCTATTATTAGTTTTTTAGTACTAATACTATCGTTGTAAATAACTTTAAGAATGTATACACCAGACGGTAAGTTATTACTTCCCATACTAGCTTTTTTAGTACTAATAGTTTTATGAAGAATAAGTTTACCAGTTAAATCAAAAAGTAATAAACGAGTATTATCTTCAGCTTTACTTAACCTCACTTCAAAAATTCCACTTGAAGGATTTGGATATGTAGTTACAGAACTTAAATTAATAGTTTTAGTTCTTGCTAAAATAGTTTGATTTGTTACACACTGAGCATTACAAGCACCTAAACTATCTGCATGATCTGTTCCTATACCATGTTTAGTTAAATGTTGCATAACAGCATTTTTACTAATGCTAATCATAACATGCTTGGTTCCTTTTTTACCATTTGTATGGTGACATACTAATACTTTTCCTTTGTATCTACCTTTTCTATCATAAGCTCTAGCATCAATAACACAAACATAAATTGAAGTTGAAGCAGTACATCCATTAGCATTGGTAACAGTTACATAGTAAGTTGTACTTACTGTTGGATTAATAGTTGGATTTGCTTGGTTAGATATTACTTCTCCTGTAGAAGTTGCCCATTCATATGTAAATCCACTTCCACCATCAACAACTGTAGATAGATTAATACTTTGAGGTCCAAAACCTAAGAAAATAGTATTTTTCTTTTGAGTTTGTACTGTATTAAAATCATTGATACCTATTGTTGGTACATCACCAAGAATAGAAACGATTGCAGTTTCTGAACTTGAGTTACCAGAAGCATCTGTAGCGGTTAAAGTAACCACATGATCTCCTATATCATCACAGGTAAAATGATCTCTATCAATTGAAAGTGTAAAATCACAATTATCAAAAGTTCCACCATCAATATTACTTGGAGTAATATCTGCAACCCCATTAGCTAAATCAATTGAATAACTTTGAGTAATTACAGTAGGAGCAATGTTGTCTTGAACAGTAACTGTAGCAGTTAAAGAAGCATTGTTTCCGTTTACATCAGTAACCGTTAAAACCACCGTATTATCTCCAGTATTAGAACAATCAAAAGAATCATTGTCTAAAGCATATGATTCAATACCACAGGCATCATTAGATCCGTTGTCTATATCAGCAGTAGTGATTGAAGCTTCACCATTTTCATCTAATTCAATTGTAATGTTTTGTGTGATTACATTTGGTAAAGTAACATCATTTACTGTAACCGTTGCAGTTAAAGAAGCAGCGTTTTCGTTTACATCTGTAGCTGTTAAGGTAACTGTATTAGCGCCAACATTAGAACAGTCAAAAGTATCATTGTCTAAAGTTAAACTTGCTATTCCACAAGCGTCATTAGAACCGTTATCAATATCCGCAGGAGTAATAGAAGTATTACCATTCGCATCTAAATCAATAGAGATGTTTTGTGTAACTATACTTGGAGCAGTAACATCGTTTACAGTAACTGTTGCAGTTAAAGAAGCAGCGTTTCCGTTTACATCTTTAGCAGTTAAAGTAACTGTATTAGCACCAACATTAGAACAATCAAACGAATCATTGTCTAAAGTTAAACTTGCTATTCCGCAAGCGTCACTAGAACCGTTATCAATATCAGTAGTTGTAATAGAAGCGTTTCCATTAGTATCTAAATCTATTGAAATATTTTGAGTGATTACACTTGGAACAGTAACATCGTTTACAGTAACAGTTGCAGGTAAAGAAGCAACGTTTCCGTTTACATCAGTTACAGTTAATATAACTGTATTATCACCAACATTAGAGCAATCAAAAGTATCATTGTCTAAAGTTAAACTTGCTATTCCACATGCATCAGTAGAACCATTGTCTATATCAGCTGGTGTAATAGAAGCATTTCCGATAGCATCTAAATCAATAGAGATGTTTTGAGTAACTACACTTGGAGCAGTAACATCGTTTACAGAAACATTTGCTGTAGCTGTAGAAATATTACCATTTGTGTCTGTAACTGTAAGTGTAACTATATTTCCAGTTCCTGTTGCAAAGCCGAAAGTACCAGCCATATATCTATTTTCAGGGCCGCCATCAAGAACAGTTGGGTAGTTAATGTTATTTGAATTGTCTCCATAAGCATATCTTCCTCCACCAACAAATTGAATTGTACCATCTGCATTATCTGTTGTTCCAGTTGTATAATAATTACCATTTAGTTCATTATTACCATAACCTTTAGCTACAATAGTATACTGACCAGTACCTAATACTACTGGACTTATAGCTCTTATTCTAAAATTATCAACTAAAGGATCTCCAGAACCAGCTATAGTTATATCTAAACCTTGAACAATTGTTTGGGTGTTTCTATTAAAAATAGCAACTCGTATACCGCCATTAATACCACCGTTAATTCCATCAGAATTATGATCAAAAGCTCCAAGTGTATTTATGGTTAAGTTAGAAGTTAGGTCGAAATCTAACCCTAATTCACCAGTCCAATTCTGCCATCCTTGGTTAGTTTGACTCATGTATGCTAATTGATTTTCGGTATTTCCACCTCCAACATTA
This sequence comes from Lutibacter sp. Hel_I_33_5, assembly GCF_007827455.1. Taxonomy (NCBI): domain Bacteria; kingdom Pseudomonadati; phylum Bacteroidota; class Flavobacteriia; order Flavobacteriales; family Flavobacteriaceae; genus Lutibacter; species Lutibacter sp. Hel_I_33_5. The sequence continues at coordinate 507,831 of NZ_VISM01000001.1, read as the reverse complement.
GAACAATCAAAAGAATTATTGTCTAAAGTGATACTTTCAATTCCACATGCATCATTAGAACCATTGTCTATTTGTTGTGGAGTAATAATGGCATTACCATTTGCATCTAAATCAATAGAAATGTCTTGTGTAATAACTGTTGGAGCTGTTACATCACTAACAATTACATTTTGTGTGGCTGTTGCAATGTTTCCATTACCATCATCAAAAGACCAAGTAATTTGGTGATTTCCTTGAGTTTTATATTCTAAAGAATCATTAGTTGTTCCCGTTATTGTACCAGCACAATTATCTGTAGTAGTTGGTGTGGTAGCAGTCGCGGAACATTCACCTAAAATATCAGCTAAAGTTGGCGTAACTGGAGCCGTTGTGTCTTCAACAGTTATAGTTGTAGTACATGAACTACTTTCTCCACTAGGATCTGTTACTGTTAAAGTTACACTGTGTGTACCTAAAGTAAATGGACCATTAGTACTTAAAGAATAGGTTAAAACATCTCCATCAGGATCTGAGGAACCATTATCTATGTCTGTGTATAGAATACTTGCTGAACAATTTTCATCTGCAGATACTGTGATATTTTTACAGGATGCAACAGGTGGTTCATTACAACCATTTTGTTGATCATCAATAACTAAAGCAGTTGTTCCAGAATACCCTCCTTGATTTAAGACTAATCCGTTAGCATCAACTGCTACTGGAGATGATCCTAAAACACCATTATTATCATTGTCTAAATGACCAGCTTCTATAGCATCAGGACAACCATCATTGTCAGAATCGGTATCAAAAACATCATCTATTCCATCACCATCAGTATCACAAAATTCAAAGAAATCTGCACCAAAGGCAAAATTCACATAATTTTCATAGATTAAGTAATCGAAAGAAATACTTGAAAAAGTACCATTCATTCTTACAATAGTATATGCTTCTTTTCCTGTAATTTGAGTCGGAGAATTCTGTACAAATGATGATCCATTACCTACATGAGTTGACCATAAGACATCTACTGGAGCACTAAAATTAATAGGGACCGAAATAGGGCCGCCTCCAATTGAAGAAAAAACCAATACAGGATTTGTCATTGGTTGATCAAAAGTAAGTGTATTAGAACTAGGTTCAATATTTTGAATAGTTGGATTAGCATTTGGTACATTGTATGAAGCTGGAAATGTACTGTGGGAAAACATGTTGCTAGTGCTTCTAACATTTACAGTCGAAGTATAAGTATACCCTATACCATTTATCATTCCTGTAGCTGTTTTTCCATTAACTGTAGGTGCACTAGACCAGAAAAAATTTGAATCCAAACATTCATCAGTATCTAAAACACCATCATTATCATCATCTAAATCACAAGAATCTATAATTCCATCACCATCTTTATCAGCTCCAGTAGCACTTCCAACTACAGTTGATGCTGAAGAGGTTGTTCCGTTTGCATCTCTAGCAGTAACCGTATAGCTACCTGGGCTTAAGTTTGTTGCTGTCTGAGTAGTTTGACCGTTACTCCATGCATAGGTATAAGGTGGTTGTCCGCCAGAAGAATTTGCTGTTGCAGAACCATCTGTTTTAGAAGGGCAAGAAGCTTTATTTGCAGTAATAGAAACATTGCTTATTGGTGCGGTTTGACCATTTACTCTTACTTGTGCACCAGTAAGGTTATTTCCTGTAGGGCAATCGTCAAATTGAACAATTACTAATCTGTTTAACTCTCCAGCTTTAGACAAAGAAGCGTAATTTGCCGTTACAGGTACTCCTTGAATTTGACCTATAAATGCTCCATTAGGATGGTCTGAATTAAAAATGTATGCTCTTGCACCATCATCTGCAGCAGAAAAACTAACATTTAAATCGTTAACATTAAATGCAGAAGGTATATTTATAGATGTCTGAAAGTAAGTGAAATTTAATTGTTGTCTGCAATTGGTTAAAATTGATGTAACAGAGTATTGTATTGCTCCGTTAGCATCCGTAGGTGCTGCACTCCAATTAGGATTGTTGCTTGTAGGAATATTAGCTAGAGCATAAGCGCTTGGATGCCCATGGCTAGGATTAAAATGAGTAAAAATACCTGCTCCTTGGTTTATTTCCCAAGGTGAAATTGTTACTTGAGAATTTAAAAATTGTGTCGAAATAAATATCGCAAATAAAAACGGTAAATATTTTTTCTGTTTGATAAAGCAATGGTTAAATGCTTTTTTTAGTAGTAGTTTATTCATAATATAAAATTTTGGTTAAAATATTTTAATAAGTAATGGTTTGTAATCTTTTTCAAAAATTTATTTTAATAAAATTGTTATGTCATAAAAAATATAATTGTATTAATTGTTATTAGTTAATTTAAGTGATTTTTTCAAGTCACTTTTTTCAATTCAAAAATAAAAAGTTAATGAATAGAGAGTGAAAAAAATGTCATAGACACAACTTTTTTATTCATAAGACCCTGTAATTTATTTATGAGGTGATTGAGTGCGAAAAATTATACGAACCTAGTATTTAGATAAGTATTTTAGTAAAAACAATGTTTTTCTTATATTGTATTTAGTATCATTAAATTTTTTGTATTTAGAATTTAACAGATAGTCCAATAATATTAGATACGGTAAAATTGTTGAGAATTACTTTTCTTAGAATAGTAGTGTATACATCATAAAGTAGTTTTTATAAAGTATATAGGGATAACTTTGGTTAGTATTTAAATGTTTGGTATAGCTAATGTAATGTATAATTGTTTAAAAGTCAAAATAATAGATAGAAACACGTATTAATACGCATAAAAAAAACAGGTTAAGAATTTTCTTAACCTGTTTTACATTTAGACAATCCCCCTAAGATTTGTCAAAACGATTTTTATTTTCCTTTTTCTATTATTAGTTTTTTAGTACTAATACTATCGTTGTAAATAACTTTAAGAATGTATACACCAGACGGTAAGTTATTACTTCCCATACTAGCTTTTTTAGTACTAATAGTTTTATGAAGAATAAGTTTACCAGTTAAATCAAAAAGTAATAAACGAGTATTATCTTCAGCTTTACTTAACCTCACTTCAAAAATTCCATTTGAAGGATTTGGATATGTAGTTACAGAACTTAAATTAATAGTTTTAGTTCTTGCTAAAATAGTTTGATTTGTTACACACTGAGCATTACAAGCACCTAAACTATCTGCATGATCTGTTCCTATACCATGTTTAGTTAAATGTTGCATAACAGCATTTTTACTAATGCTAATCATAACATGCTTGGTTCCTTTTTTACCATTTGTATGGTGACATACTAATACTTTTCCTTTGTATCTACCTTTTCTATCATAAGCTCTAGCATCAATAACACAAACATAAATTGAAGTTGAAGCAGTACATCCATTAGCATTGGTAACAGTTACATAGTAAGTTGTACTTACTGTTGGATTAATAGTTGGATTTGCTTGGTTAGAAACTACTTCTCCTGTAGAAGTTGTCCATTCATATGTAAATCCACTTCCACCATCAACAACTGTAGATAGATTAATACTTTGAGGTCCAAAACCTAAGAAAATAGTATTTTTCTTTTGAGTTTGTACTATATTAAAATCATTAATACCTATTGTTGGTACATTACCAAGAATAGAAACGATTGCAGTTTCTGAACTTGAGTTACCAGAAGCATCTGTAGCGGTTAAAGTAACCACATGATCTCCTATATCATCACAGGTAAAGTGATCCCTATCAATTGAAAGTGTAAAATCACAATTATCAAAAGTTCCACCATCAATATTACTTGGAATAATATCTGCAACTCCATTCGTTAAATCAATTGAATAACTTTGAGTAATTACAGTAGGAGCAATGTTATCTTGTACCGTAACAGTTGCGCTTAAAGATGCATCATTTCCGTTTACATCCGTAACCGTTAAAACCACCGTATTATCTCCAGTATTAGAACAATCAAAAGAATCTTTGTCTAAAGAGTACGATTCAATACCGCAGGCATCTGTTGAATTATTATCAATATCAGCAGGAGTGATTGAAGCTTCACCGTTTTCATCTAACTCAATTATTATGTTTTGAGTAATTACATTTGGAGCAGTTACATCATTTACAGTAACATTAGCTGTTAAAGAATTACTATTTCCATTTACATCAGTAACTGTTAAAGTAACAGTATTTGTACTTACATTACTACAATTAAACGTGTCATTGTCTAAAGAAATAGAAGCGATTCCACAATTGTCTGAAGAACCATTATCTATTTGTTGTGGTGTAATCGTTGAATTTCCATTTGCATCTAAATTGATAATTAAGTTTTGAGTTAAAACACTTGGTAATTGATTATCATTTACAGTAACTGTAAAGGTTTTTGTAGAAGTACCTACTGGATTGGTTGCAGTTGCAGTTACAGTAACTGTTCCTTCAGCAAAGAAACTACCTGGTTCTATATCATACGTAATAGTTGAAGCAGGTATACCAACAGTTTCTGTAGCAGCATAATTTACAATGGCACCACATTCTCCAGAATCATTATTTACAGTAATATCTTCAGGAACTACAATTTCTGGTGGTAATCCAGTTACAATAACATTGAATGTTGCAGTAGCAGTATTGCCAGATCCATCAGTTGCAGTATATGAAACAACTGTTGTTCCAATAGGGAAAGTTTCTCCGTCTGCTAAACCAGCAGTCAAGGCTGTTGTTACAGTACAATTATCTGTTCCTATAGGTGTGTTATAATTTACAACCGCTCCTGCTGCACTTGTTGCAAAAACATTAATGTCGGCTGGATCAGATATTTCTGGTGAAATGTTATCAACTACAGTAACATTAGCTGTTGCTGTAGAAGAATTTCCATTTACATCAGTTACTGTTAACGTAACCATGTTTCCAGTACTTCCACTAATAGGTGATTCATCTATCCAATTTTCAGTTTGAGAATTGTTTGCAGTACCGTTAATAGTTCCTGCAAGATTATCAACAGAATTTCCAGAACCCTCATTAAAGTTAAAATAACCAACAAGACCTACTTCATTTCCAGTAAGTTCATTGTTTCTATTGTCTGCTATTTCTGTTGCTGTTCTTTCAGTGTTCCATACTCTAAGATCATCCATATCTCCTTGCCACTTTTCACCATAATAACTTGCATCATTAGGAGAACCGATAGATAGAGGTACATTAGCTCCATGATTAGTACTTATTCCTGCGGCTATTTGCCCAGCCAAAGTACCATTAACATAAACTAAAGTTCTAGTAGTATTCATTACCATTGCAACATGATACCATTGATTTGCATTTATACCTGTAGAAATTGAAATTGTTCTATAACCATGTGTACTATTATAGACACCAATAGTATTAGCGCTAGGGTTTGTATGAATACTATATCTTGAATTACCAACTCTATCTCTGATTGCTAACCAACTTTCATTACCATTTGATCCAGAGGCAGGACGAATCCAAGCTTCTATAGTTTGTGCTGTTAATGTAGAGAAACTAGTGTCATTTACTAAAATTTCATCACCATTTGCATTCGCTATTCCATCAAAAGAAAAAGAAGAAGAACTAGCTGAAGAACCTACGTTTGAGCAGTCAAAAGAATTTTTATCTAGAGAGGTGCTTGCAATTCCACAAGCGTCATTAGAATCATTATCAATTTGTTGTGGAGTAATTGTAGCGTTTCCATTATCATCTAAATTGATAGAGATGTCTTGTGCAATAGCTGTTGGTGCTGTTACATCAATTACAATTACATTTTGAGTAGCTGTTGCAATATTTCCATTACCATCATCAAAAGACCAAGTAATTACATGAATTCCTTGAGCTGTATATTCCAAATAGTCAGTAGTTGTCCCTGTTATAGAACCAGCGCAATTATCTGTAGTAGTTGGTGTTGTTGCTGTAGCAGAACATTCACCTAAAATATCAGATAGAATAGGCGCGATTGGTGCAATAGTATCTTGTACTGTAACAATTGCTGTGCCAGTTGAGCTAGAACCTAAAGTGCTAGTAACTGTTAACGTAACAGTAACTGGGTTATTAATGTCTTCACAGTTAAACGCTGAAATATCAAGAGATAAACTTCCAATTCCAACTGCGGAAGAAGATCCATTATCAATTTGTGAAGGATCTATCACAACAGTTCCATTATCATCTAATTGAACAACGATGTTTTGTGTAATTACAACAGGTACAGGATCAATTACTGTAACTAATACAGGTACAGTTGTTGCGTTTCCACTTGCATCAGTTCCTGTTAATTGAACCGTTACTGGACTGTTAACTGCATCGGTTGCTCCAAAAGTATCTTGAGAAACTGAATATGTTACAGTTCCACAGTTATCTGAACCATTATCCAATACATTTTCTGGTACAATAGAAACTGTACCAGTAGAAGTTAATGTAACTGAAATGTTTTGTCCAACAACTGTTGGTGCAGTAACATCTTGCACAGTAATAATTTGAGATTCAGAAACCGTATTACCACTTAGATCTGTAGCAGTCCAAGTTCTAGTTAACGTATAGTTATCATTAGAAATACCATCAATTCTTTCTTCAACAAAAGTTATTGTTGGATTGCCGCAATTATCAGATGCAGAAATAGTAGCTGCAGCTGGTACAGTTTCACATTCAACAGTTATATCAACAGGTGTTGCATCGAAAAAAGGTGCAGTAGTATCTTGTACAGTAATAATTTGAGTATGAGATACTGAATTTTCACTTTGATCTGTAGCAGTCCAAGTTCTATTCAATGTATAGTTATCATTAGATTTACCATCAATTCTTTCTTCAACAAAAGTTATTGTTGGATTGCCGCAATTATCAGATGCAGAAATAGTAGCTGCATTTGGTATAGCGTCACATTCTACAGTTACATTAGCAGGAACATCGTTTAAAGTAGGTGCTGTAATATCATTTACAGTAACATTAGCTATTGCTGTAGAAGAATTTCCATTTACATCTGTTACGGTTAAAGTAACTTCATTGCTAGAACCAGCACCAATATTATTGATTCCCGAGGTTACCCAATCAGCATCGGTCATATTTATTAGAACACCATTCGCTCCTGTTATAGATTGATCTTCAATCGTGTTTCCACTTCCTTCATTCATTGCCCAATATCCTACCAATGAATTATCTGATATATCTGGACAATTCATAAGTAAGTCTTGGATCTCAGTTTCACTCAAAGCTCTATTATATATTAATACTTCGTCTGTCTGAAAATTCCTATTCCTACTAGGGATTCTCCCATCAATTCCAATTGCAATTTCACTATTGGCATTAACTCTAATATTGTTAATACCTGTATCAGTACTAGCTAAATTTCCATCAAGATAAAGTCGAGTTGAAGTAGTATCTGCTACACCAGTAATCAAATGCCAGCCAGCTGTAGTATTAAGTGATACTGCTCTATAGGCACCATTGTCATTGATGTACCAAGTAATACCATTCGCACCGCTAGCGTGCATATTCCAAACATTGGTGTTATTACTACTCATTCCAAAAGTAGATTGCGTCATCCAAGCACTGTTGCCTTGGAAGTTAACCCACCAGGAGACAGTAATCTGATTACTAAATTCATGAAATGGATCTCCGATCCGTACGTAATCGTTATCAGCTCCAAGGTCTAATGCTGTTCCAGCATTACATTGAGCACTACTATCTACATTACTACAATCAAAAACTGTATTATCTAAAGTAATACTATCAATTTCACAGTTATCAGAAGAACCATTATTAATCATTTGAGGAGTAATAATAGCATTTCCGCTAGCATCTAATGGAATAGTAATATTTTTTGTTATAGCTATTGGAGCTGTTGTATCATTTACAATTACATTTTGTGTTGCTGTAGTTGTATTTCCATTACCATCATCAAAAGACCAAGTAATTGTATGAGTTCCTTGTATTGTATATTCTAAAGAGTCAGTAGTTGTACCCGTTATAGAACCAGCGCAATTATCTGTTGTAGTTGGTGTTGTTGCTGTAGCAGAACATTCACCTAAAATATCAGATAGAATAGGCGCGATTGGTGCAATAGTATCTTGTACTGTAACAATTGCTGTGCCAGTTGAGCTAGAACCTAAAGTGCTAGTAACTGTTAACGTAACAGTAACTGGGTTATTAATGTCTTCACAGTTAAACGCTGAAATATCAAGAGATAAACTTCCAATTCCAACTGCGGAAGAAGATCCATTATCAATTTGTAAAGGATCTATCACAACAGTTCCATTATCATCTAATTGAATAACGATGTTTTGTGTAATTACAACGGGTACTGGATCAATTACTGTTACTTGAACAGGAATTGTTGTTGCATTTCCACTTTCATCAGTTCCTATTAACTGAATTGTAACAGGACTATTGATAGCATCTGTTGCGCCAAAAGTGTTTTGGCTAATAGTGTAAGAAACTGTACTACAAGTATCAGAGCCATTATTTAAAACATTCTGTGGTATTATAGAAACGGTACCAGAAGCGGTTAATGTTACTGATATGTTTTGACCAACTATAGTTGGCGGAGTAACATCTTGTACAGTAATAACTTGAGATTCAGAAACCGTATTACCACTTTGATCTGTGGCAGACCAAGTTCTTGTTAACGTATAGTTATCATTAGAGAATCCATCTGCTCTTTGTTCTGTAAAATTAACTGATATGTTTGAATCACAATTGTCGGTTGCAGAAATAGTAGCTACATCTGGTATTGAGTGACATTCAACAGTTAGATCAGCAGGAGTAGCTTCTAAAGCAGGAGCAATTGCGTCAATAATAGTTACAATAGCATCCTTAGTAGAAATATTTCCATTTTTATCTTCAACTGTTAGTGTAACATTGTTTTCACCTAAATCATCACAATTAAAATCACAAGCATTACTTTCATTTGTGTTAAATACCTTTACCTGTCTAAGTTCAATATAACCTGAAAAGCCTAATGACCCATCATTTTTAGCATATAACTTTATAAATCGAGTATTTGTACTTTGGAATGTAGTTTTTAAAGGACTACTTACTGTAGTACCATTTAACACACCGGCACCAACAGATGTTGATGGGAATAATTGATTCCAACCTGGAGAAGAACTGTTAGGATTTTCTAAATTACCATTATAAGCAAACGCTTCAATATGAGTTGTTTTTCCATCTGAGAACATTTGAAATATACTCATTGCATTTATAGTTTGAGAACTTCCTAAATCTATAACTAATCTCCCATAACTATTACCTGGACTTGTATTTCTCCAAGTAGCACCTGCATTATTGTCTTGCCTAGAACTATTATCTGGATCATTTTGATTTGGAGCAAGATCACATAACATACCTCTTGCAAACCAAGCTTCATTACAGGTTGTCCCAAAGGAAGTTCTGTAGTTTGGTGCATTAGAATTAGAATATTCTATTATATCTGCTGTTCCATTATTTAATGTTCCGTTTAAAAAATTTGTTAATCCATTTCCAGAACCTCCAACTCTAGAACAACTAATTGAAGAAATACCACAAGCATCACTAGAACCATTGTCTATTTGTTGTGGCGTAATACTTGCATTTCCGTTTGCATCTAAGTTTACACTAATGTTATTTGTTATTGCTGTTGGTGGAGTAGAATCACTAATAATTACATTTTGAGATGCTGTAGTGCTATTTCCATTACCATCATCAAAATTCCATGTAATTATATGAGTTCCTTGAGTTGTGTATGTTAAAGAATCTGTGGTTGTACCTGTAATTGTACCTGCACAATTATCAGTTGTTGTTGGTGCAGTAACAGTTGCAGAACACTCTCCAGTTACATCTGCTAAAGTTGGTGCAATGGGTGCAATATTATCTACAACAATAACATTTGCAGGAGTTGTTGCAGAATTACCATTTACATCAGTTACTGTTAAATTAACAGTGTTTCCATTGCTTTCAATTGGTGAATCTGTAGACCAATTTGCATTTTGAGAATTATTTGCAGTACCATTTACTGTACCTGCAAGATTAGTAATTGTATTTCCAGTACCTTCATTAAAATCGAAGTAACCAACTAAACCTGCCTCGTTTCCTACTAATTCGATGTTTCTATTATTAGCTATTTCTAATGCTGTTCTTTCATCATTCCATATTCTTAAGTCATCAATATTTCCTTCCCATTTTTCAGAATACCAACCAGTATCGTTTGGAGAACCAATAGATAAAGGCGCATTTGCTCCAAGACTTGTATTAATTCCCGTACTAATTTCCCCTTCGAAAGCACCATCAAGATAAACTAAAGTCTTGGTTGAATTCATAACCAAAGCGATATGATACCACTGATTAGCATTAATAATTGTTGTAATTGTTTGCCAATTAGTAGAATTAAATATTCCAATAGTATTAGTATCAGCATTAATGTGTATGCTAAATCTAGAATTATGAATATTATTTCTTACAGCTACCAAAACATCATTATCACTAGCACCGGTTGCTGGGCGGATCCAAGCTTCAATTGTTTGCGTTGTTAATGTTGTTAAATTTGTGTCATCTACTAAAATTTCATCACCAGTTGCGTCAGTTTCACCATCTAATAAATAAGAAAAATTTCTATCACCATTAATGTCAGTACAATTAAAATCTGAAGTATCTAAATTAAGACTTTGTATACCTGTAGTAGCTGTTGAACCATTATTAATTTGTTGCGGTGTTATTATTGCTTCTCCATTTGCATCTAATTGAACTGTTATGTTTTGTGTTTGAGCTATAATGTTTTGTTGAGCATATGTTTCAAGCCCAAACAGTATTGCAAATAGCAATAGTGTTTTTAAAATAAATTTTGAGTAGTTGTTTTTCATTTTCGGTTATGTTTAGTTATTAGTTTTAGTTGAGTGTTTATAATAGAACTATACTATCAATTTGTTAAAATTGACATGTGTTAATTCGTGAAAATTTGTGTTTTGTTGTTCTCTTAGAATAGAGAGTTATAAATACATTATAAAATTGTTTTTATAAAGCAGTATAGGGATAACTTTGGTTAGTTTTTGTTTGTTTGGTGATGTAAAATCACATACAATTTTTAGTAAAAAAACAGCCTAATTAAAAATCAGGTATTTATACCTATGCATTGTAAGTACAAGTTTATTTGAATTTTATGTGTAATAATAGTTAAGTAGTATCATAGAAATAGTAGTTAGTTTTTTGGTTGCAGTAAATCTATTTAAACTAAATGTATTCACCTAAGTATGGTAGGGTAGTTTTTCCCACCCGAAAGTATAAAGCACTTGTTTTTAGGTTATTGAGGCGGATATTTTTTCTTTTAAACTCTCTCTACTTTTAACGTTTACTTTTTGGTAAATATTTCTAATATGATATTTAACGGTGTTGTTTGATATAAATAATTTATTCCCGATTTCATTATTACTGTTGCCTTTAATTAGGAGTTTTAAAATTTCAATTTCCTTAAGTGTTAAAGCTTCAGAAGTATAATCATTCTTTTTAAGTAAAATAAAATAGGGGTCTATTTCTTTATTTTTAGAAATTTGAGTATTGTTTAAATTAAGTTTTTCTTTTAACTCTTCTATTATCTTTTGTTTTTCTTGACTTCTTATTTTAAATCTATAGTTAATAGCAAAAGTAAAAGCAATCATATCAAGCCAACTTGCTACTTTTATAAATGTGCCTTCTCCATCAACATACCATTCTCCATATCCTAAACCTAAGAGGTAATAAACTCCAATAGGTATTAAAAAAAAATAACCAATTACATAATACTTTGCGTATTTTGCTTTTCTGATATAGAATAAGCCTAGAAACCAAAGTATTGGAAAAATAATAAGCCCAATAGTGTCTCCTAAAACTACTAATATATAATTGTTGGAAATTAAGTAAAGAAGGTATAAAATGGCAACTATTATAGGGGAAAGTATTGAGAGTTTTGAAAATTTTGGCACTCTTTTATTCAATTCTAAAAAATTAAGAGAAAAAAGAATCAAATATACATTCATGACTAAATGAGAACCTATTTCTATTAAATAATAGAATTGATTACCTCTAAAAATGTTAATTAAAGAGCCGTCAATTAACATTAAATTTATCATTACTGGAAAAAGAAAACCAATATAATATAGGTAGATTTTACTTTTGTACTTGAAGTAGAATAATAAATTTAAAATAAGTATTAATATACAAGTGCCATAGAAAAAACTTATAAGAGATTGTTTATTTAGTTTGTCAGATAAAAAATTTTTCTCTGAAACTATTTTTAAAGGGAAGTTCCCTTCTTTTGGAAAATCTACTTTTAAATAATAGGTAAATTTTTCTTTTTCATTCAATTTAAAAGCTGGGAATTTAAAATTGAAATGAAGATCATTTTGCTGTACACTATTACCAGACTTACCAATGTATTCTAATTTGTCTCCGTTAAGTTTAAAAAGTTCAATTTTTTCAATGTTATGAGTTGGAACATATATAATATAATCTTTGTTGTATGTTGCTTTTTGAATTTCTAATTTATACCAGTAGCTACCATTTTTATATCCAAAATTATTGCTTTTTGGTACTTTTTTAAATTCTTTAATTAAAACCTCTTTAAGTGAGGTTGGAGATTTTTCTTTAAAAAAAGTAAGAGTGTAATTTATAGAGTCACTTTTTATAGTCTCTATTGCATAAGTTTTATTTAATAAAACAATGCAAAGAACCATAAAAAAGCTAAAAGCTTTAAAATGTTTATTAAACATAGTAGATTTAGTAAGTTTGGTTAATGTAAAATCTAATTATTGTGAAATAAAATATAAAATTGAGGGAATAAGATATTTAAAATGCAGTTCTTAATAAAGTTTAGGTTTCATATGATTAGTTAGTTTTGGTTACTGTAAAAATACTTAAAAAAATAACATATGCTAATTTTAACAATTTAACTTTTAATAAACTTTTATCATTCTATCATTCCCAAAATAGTCTTTCTTTAATTCAATATTTTTAAACCCTTTTTTTTCTAACAACTCAGTAGTTTTTTTTCCTAAATATTGATTGATTTCGAAGAAAAGTATTCCGTTGGTAGAAAGATGTTTTTTTGCTAGGTCAGCGATTTTATTGTAGAATATTAATGGATCATCATTTTCAACAAATAAAGCTAGATGAGGTTCGTTTTGTAAAACATTGTTTTTTATTTCCACTTTTTCTAATTCTCTTACATAAGGAGGATTTGAAACTATAATGTCAAATTTCACGTCACTGCCAGGAGTTTTCAACGAGGTAATTTTTTTTTTATGAGATTGCTTCATTTCATTCGCAATGACATCAAGAGAATCAATTTTTAAAATATCAGCCTGAATAAAATTGATATTTACTTCATTTAATATTGCATTTTTTTCAGCAACTTTTATAGCATCTTTAGAAATGTCAATTGCAGAAATCGACACGTTATTTAAGTTTTTTGCTAATGAAATAGGTATACAGCCTGAGCCAGTACCAATATCTAATAGGGTTAAAGATGAAGGGTTGTGGGTTAATGTAGAATTCTCTTTTCCATTTTCCCTTTCCCCTTTTCTCTCCTTAACTTCATCAATAATCCACTCTACCAATTCTTCTGTTTCGGGTCTTGGAATTAACGTGTGTTTATTTACAGAAAAAGGCAATCCGTAAAATTCGGTTTTACCTAAAATATATTGGATGGGTTCTTCGTTTTGTAGTCTTTTTATAATCGTTTTTAAATCGTCAAATTTTTCATCAGAAATTAAAAAATCAGGTTTTATAACCGTGTCAACTTTTTGAAGTCCTAATTTTTCATCTATCAATAAAAAGAAGAATGCATCAATTTCGGTTTTAGGATATTTTGATGAGAGTTCATCACGAAAAAAAACTCTAAATTCTTTTAAAATCATAGTTTTTTTATCATCCAAACATTACATGAATAGTGACCAGTATTTCCTACAGGTTTTTCTAAGTTAATAAAACCATTTTTTTTGTACAGCGCTTTTGCAGCGGTCATATACGGCATGGTTTCTAAATAACAATTTTCAAAACCAAACTCTTTGGCTTTTTTTAAACAAGTTGTAATTAATTTACTTCCTAACCCTTTCCCTCTAATTGAAGGTAAGAAATACATTTTTTGAAGTTCGCAGGTTTTTCCCTCAAAGTTATCTAGCTGAGAAATTCCTCCACCACCAACAATGTTGTTTTTATGTTCAACTACAAAGTAGGTTGAGGTGTTTTTTTGATAATTTTCAAACATATTGTCAGTAGCCTCATCTTCATAAGCAGTGCCTACTTTTGGAACACCAAGTTCAACCAAAACCTCACGAATTACAATCGCTAATTCAGCATTATCTTTCGGTTGAATTTCTCTAATAATAAATTCTGATGGAGTCATTCTAATACACTATTTTTGTATAAGCAAGTTACCTAATTTTTAAAGAATAGTTATATGAAAAATCGCATAATTTTTGGCTTTATTATTTTATTGATTTCTAGCTGTTCGGTAAAGAAAAAACCTGTCTTTATTAAAGTTGATGATGTAAAAGTTGTTTCTTTAAAATTAGATACAATCCGATTAAGTGCTAACGCTTACTTTAAAAATCCGAATGATATTGGTGGAAAAATTTCTACCGATGAGATTAAAGTGATTGTTAATGGTGCTGAATTAGCGCAAGTTTCTTCTGAAGAATTTAAAGTGCCTGCTAGGCAAGAATTTGCTATTCCTTTGAAAGTAGTAATTCCTTCAAATCGAATTTTTGAAAATAATAAAAATGGAATCTTAGGTGGATTATTAAATACATTTTTAAACAAGTCGATAAAAGTTCAGTTTAAAGGTGATTTAAAATACAAAGTACTTGGTTTTTCTAAAGTATATCCAATAGATAAAATAGAAGAAATAAAATTATAGTTTTTTTTTGAATCACGATTTTTACATAAAACGTTGCTTGCAAATTGCTAAAAACGGTATTGGAACAACGCGTCCAAATCCATCAGTTGGAGCAATAATTGTTTATGATGATGAAATAATTGGAGAAGGATTTACATCGTCTTATGGTGGAAATCATGCAGAGGTAAATGCTATAAATTCGGTAGAAAATAAAACACTTTTAAAAGAAGCTACTATTTATGTTACGTTAGAACCATGTTCTCATTTTGGTAAAACGCCACCTTGTGCAGACTTACTAATAAAACATCAACTTAAAAATGTAGTTATTGGAACTGTGGATTCTAATAGTTTAGTTGCAGGAAAAGGAATTGAACGTCTTAAAAATGCAGGAATAAATGTAATCGTAGGAGTTTTAGAAGAAGCATGTAGAGAACATCACAAACGTTTTTTTACGGTTCAAGATAAAAAAAGACCTTATATTATTTTAAAATGGGCTGAAACCAAAGATGGATTTATTGCGCCGTTTAAAAAGGATGAACAAAAACCTGTATGGATTTCAAATCAATATTCTCAACAATTAGTGCATAAATGGCGTTCTGAAGAACATGCTATTTTAGTGGGTGCAAATACTGCTATTGCTGATAATCCTAAATTAAATATTAGAAGTTGGTCGGGCGAAAATCCAATTAGAATTGTGTTAGATAGAACATTAAGAATTCCTGCCAACTTACATGTTTTTGACCAAACTGTTAAGACGATTGTCATAACTGAGGTGAATGATGAAAGTAAAAAGACAAAAGATGAAAGTTTACAAAATGTCACTTCGAGTATGTTATCTCGAGCAGAGTCGATAGGAGAGAAGTCTCAAATCTTGTATGAAGAAATAAACTTTACAAATAACATTGCCAAACAAATCTGTGATGTTTTACATAAACATAAAATTCAATCAGTAATTATTGAAGGTGGTGCATTAACTCTACAAACATTTATTAATGAAAATTTATGGGATGAAGCTAGGGTTTTTGTTGGTGATGCTCATTTTAAAAGTGGAGTAGAAGCGCCAGATTTTTCCGGCAAACTACTATCAGAAGAAAAAATAATGAATGATGATTTAAAAATTTATAAGAATGATTAAAAATATCATTTTTGATTTTGGTGACATATTCATCAATTTAGATAAACAAGCTCCGCTTAAAGAGTTAGCAAAATTAGGTGTTCCAGGAATTTCTGATCAAATGATGGAAGTTTGTAATCAATATGAACAAGGATTATTATCAACTGCTGAGTTTGTTGATTTTTTTAATATGGAATTTAAAGTTTCAAAATCAAATTTAATCAACGCTTGGAATTCAATTTTGCGAGATCTACCAAAACATAGATTAGATTTTATTAAGGAGTTATCTAACAATAAAAAGTATAGATTGTTTTTGTTAAGCAACACCAATGATTTACATATTTCTTGGATTCAGAATAATTGGGGAAAAGAGTTGTATAATGAGTTTAAAAAATGTTTTGAGCAATTTTATTTATCTCATGAAATAAACATGAGAAAACCGAATGCAGATATTTTCCATTTTGTTTTAAAGGAAAACAATTTAAAAATTGAAGAAACTATTTTTATTGATGATACCAAAGAAAATACTGACACTGCAAAAGCATTAGGAATGCCTATTTGGAATTTAAATCCCAAGACAGAAGATGTCGTAAATTTATTTACTAGAAAAGAATTTAAGCTATGATATATCTTGCGTTAAGTATCCTTGTATCAAGTTTATTATTCGTTATTTTTAAATTATTTGATGTTTTTAAAATTAACACATTACAGGCTATTGTGGTTAATTATGCCATCGCTTTGCTCTATGGATTATTTACATCAAATACTTCGGTTTCTATAGTTGAGATACCACAGCAAAATTGGTTTTTTGGAGCTTTTTGTTTAGGTTTTTTATTTATTTCAATTTTTAATGTGATGGGAATTACTGCTCAAAGAAATGGTTTGTCGGTTGCATCTGTTTCAGGAAAAATGTCTGTAGTGATCCCAGTAATTTTTGGAATCATTGTCTATAATGAAGACGTTGGTTTTGTAAAAATTGTAGGTATTGTAATTGCTTTATTTGCGGTGTATTTGTCGTCTGCAAAAAGTGATACGACCCCTGTTAAGTTTAAAAATTTATTATTTCCATTGTTGCTTTTTATTGGTTCTGGGGTTTTAGATACTGGATTAAAATATGTGGAAACTACTTCGGTTTTAAAAGGAGAGGAACCGTTATTTTTAGCAACTATTTTTGGTTGTGCATTTGTTTTAGGTTTATTGGTAGTGCTTTTTCAAATAATAAAAGGAAAATTTAAGTTTCATTGGAAAAATATTCTTGGAGGAATTTTATTAGGAGTTCCTAATTATTATTCTATGGAGCTTTTATTAAAAGCCTTTAAGACTGACATAGATAGTTCTACGTTGTTTACAATTAATAATGTTGGGATTGTTGTGTTAACAACAGTTTTTGCCTTGTTGTTTTTTAAAGAAAAACTCATCAAAAAAAATTGGGTAGGTTTCGCTTTGGCAATCATTAGTATTTTATTAGTTTCTTTTGCGTAGAGTATGGAAGTAAACGACGCCTATAAAACCATTGATAAACCTTCTGAAGAAACGCTGTTTAAAGACAGGAATAGTAAGTTTTTTGGATATTCGTTTCCAGTTTTAAATGAAGAAGATGTAAAAACTTGTTTAGAGCTATTAAAAAAGAAACATCACTCAGCACGTCATTTTTGTTATGCTTGGCAATTTGGAGTAGAAAAAATACGATTTAGAGCAAATGATGATGGCGAACCTAATAATTCTGCGGGTATGCCTATTTACGGACAAATTCAATCTTTCGAAGTAACAAACATATTAATTGTTTCAGTTCGTTATTTTGGTGGGACAAAACTAGGTGTTGGAGGATTGATAAATGCATATAAGAATTCTGCACAGTTAGCTTTGGAAGCTTCAGAAATAATAGAAAAAACGATTGATATTCATTTTAAACTCACTTTTGGGTATGATTTAATGAATAAAGTGATGAGAGTTGTTAAAGAGAAAAACTTAAAAATAATCAATCAAAAACTAGAACTTAATTGTGAATACACAATTTCTGTTAGAAAAAAAGAAGCAACTACAATTTTTCAAATCTTCGAAAATTTATATAAA
The DNA here is from genome assembly GCF_007827455.1 of Lutibacter sp. Hel_I_33_5. Taxonomy (NCBI): domain Bacteria; kingdom Pseudomonadati; phylum Bacteroidota; class Flavobacteriia; order Flavobacteriales; family Flavobacteriaceae; genus Lutibacter; species Lutibacter sp. Hel_I_33_5. The sequence goes on along the minus strand of NZ_VISM01000001.1, from coordinate 489,846 downwards.
GTTGAAATAAAAAAATTGTCTTAGGTTTTTTACTGTTCTAAAATTCAGTATATTAGATTGTTATTTTGAATTTAATTAAGTAATTCATCATATAATTATAATAACCAAACAACAAAAAACTACTATGAAACATGCTTTATTATCAGGAATCTTATTTTCTGTATTTTTTTCAGTACAATCTCAAACTTTTTTTCGATTCGAATTATCAACGCAATTAGCCTCACCTTGGGAAATAACATATGGCCCAGATAATTTCTTGTGGTTAACTGAATCTGGAGGTAAAGTCGTTAGAGTAAATCCATCAAACGGTGAGAAACAAATTGTTTATACAGCACCAGATTATTTTAGAGGAGATGATAAAGAAGATTCGCCTTTTTGTAATAAAGCGATTGGATTTGGAACTCTAGGATTAGCGTTAGATCCTGATTTTCTAAATTCAGCTAATTCTTATATTTATTATGTGTACTCATATAATAGTGGTACAACAAATGATCCAAGTACAAAATTTAGAATTAAGCGATTAAAATGGGACAATTCTTCTGATACAGTAGTTAGCAATACTAATATTGTAAATGATATTAGTAACGGTTATGATCATTTAGGAGGTAGGTTGTTAGCGGTAAAACAACAAAACAAATCATATCTTTATTTATCAGTTGGAGATTTGGGTAGATCAGAAGATAATAATCCTGATTGTTACAATCCTCAATCTACTAATCCTAATAATTTTACTCAAGACGTAACAACTCAGAACGGAAAAATTCACAGATTTAATATGGATGGAACAATTCCTTCTGATAATCCGATTGCAGGAAATTCATTCTTTACTCGCGGACATAGAAATCCTCAAGGATTAATGTATAATCCAAATTTAGATTTAGTTTACGATATCGAACATGGAGACAGAACAGATGATGAAATAAATGTTTTGCAAAAAGGGATGAATTATGGATGGAAGGATGTTCGTGGTTATCATGACGATAATAGTTTTTCTGGAGAAGCTACTTATGTAGCTAACTATGTTCCAAACGCATCAATTACAAATGATGCTTTGGTAGAGCCTTTATTTGCTTGGTGTAATACGCCAAGTACTTCATCTTATTGGTTAGATTGGTGTACAGTTGCGCCATCTGGTGGAACTTATTATGGTAGTAATGGTATTCCAGAATGGAACAATAGTTTGTTAGTTGTAACTCTTAAAGATGGGGTGTCAACAGATAGAGAAGTGTATCAATTTAAACTTCAAGCTAATGGTGAACTAGTTCCGTCAACAGCATCAAATCCAAACCCTAAAAAATTCTTTGGAGCCGATCAAGGGTTGAATGGGAGATTAAGAGATGTTGCGGTATCCAACGATGGGAAAACAATCTATTTGATAAATAATAGAGGTGTAAATAGAGGAGATAAAATAATAGGTTATACCTACAATGAAACAACTTCTACCGAAGATTATAATACTTTGCCTCTTAAAGTTAAATTATTCCCTAATCCAACTAAAAATAGATTAAAAGTTAAAGGTCTTGAAAAGTATAATGAGTTAAAAGGTTTTAAGATTTCAAATTTATTAGGGAAATCAATTGAAGTAAAATTTGATTCAAACTATGATATAGATGTATCAAATTTTTCAAACGGAATTCATTTTGTGCATTTAATTTTTAAGGATAGAACATACACTCTTAAATTTATAAAAAACTAATTTTAAAGTATAAAAAACAGTATTTAGGTTAAAGAGTTTGCGAAATTTCTAAAAATTTAATTTCTCTAATAAATAATCAGGACAACGCATAGGTTTTTTCTTTTTCATATCCATAAAAACTAAAACAGCATTTCCGGTGGTTACAATTTCTTGTTTTTCATTTTTAATTTCAACATCAAATTCAATTTTTACACCTGGTTTTTTTTTTAGTATAGTTTTTATTGTTAAAATTTCATCATAAAAAGATGACTTTTTAAATTGAAAATTTAACGAAATTACGGGTAGCATAATTCCGCCTAATTCCATATCTTTGTAAGTAATCCCTAAAGAACGTAATAATTCGGTTCTACCTAGTTCAAAATATTGTGCATAATTACCATGATAAACAACACCCATTTGGTCTGTTTCTCCGTAACGCACTCTAAATGAGGAGTTGTGCTCTAGCATATAATATTGTTGGTTTTATTAGCTCAGATTGTACGAAAAAAAAAGTTAATAATCAATAGCGAAATCATTTTTTTATACTAAAAATTATTCACACTTTTGTAAGGCTTAAGAAAAAGGTAGAAAAGAGTCCAGAATAACCAAACATTAACCAAAAATATCTGTCAATCTATACATGGCTAAAACTGCTGAATCAGTTTGGAACGAATGCTTGTCTTTTATAAAGGACAATATAAAACCTCAAGCATATAAAACTTGGTTTGAACCTATCAAACCTGTTAAGTTATCAGGTGAAGCGTTAACAATTCAAGTTCCTAGTAAGTTTTTTTATGAATGGTTAGAAGAGCATTATATTAAATTGCTTAGAGTTGCGTTGGTTAGACAATTGGGTGAAGATGCAAAATTGATTTACGATGTGCGTATGGAAAATACGTATAGTAGTAATAGACCACAGACAGTAAAAATTCCAAGTTCAAATAGAAATCCATTAAAACCTCAAAAGGTTACGGTTCCTTTGGATACTAATAAAAGAGAACTTAGAAACCCTTTTGTAATTCCAGGATTGCAAAAAGTTAAAATAGAATCACAATTAAATCCAACCTATAATTTTGTAAATTTTGTTGAAGGAGATTCAAACCGTTTAGCGCGTTCTGCTGGTATGGCAGTAGCAAATAAACCAGGTGGAACTTCTTTTAATCCATTATTAATTTATGGAGGTGTTGGTTTAGGAAAAACACATTTAGCACATGCTATTGGTGTAGATATAAAAGATAAATATCCAGACAAAACTGTATTATATATTTCTTCAGAAAAATTTACCCAGCAATTTATAGATTCTGTAAAATCGAATACTAGAAATGATTTTATTCATTTCTATCAAATGATTGACGTGTTAATTATTGATGATGTTCAATTCTTATCGGGTAAAGCTGGTACACAAGATGTATTCTTCCATATATTTAATCATTTACATCAAAATGGGAAGCAAGTTATTTTAACGTCTGATAAAGCGCCTGTTGATATGCAAGATATCGAACAACGTTTATTATCTCGTTTTAAATGGGGATTATCGGCAGAATTGCAAGCACCAGATTATGAAACTAGAATTTCTATTCTTGAAAACAAATTGTTTAGAGATGGTGTAGAAATGCCAGAAGATATTATAGAATATATTGCTAAAAATATTAAATCTAATGTACGTGAGTTAGAAGGTGTTGTAATTTCTATGATTGCACAAGCTTCTTTTAACAGAAGAGAATATACGATAGAATTAGCAAAACAGATTGTAGATAAATTTGTAAAAAACACTAAGAAAGAAGTTTCTATAGATTTTATACAAAAAGAAGTATCAAAATATTTTGATATGGATGTTGCAACATTACAATCTAAAACAAGAAAACGTCATATTGTACAAGCACGTCAATTAGCTATGTTTTTTGCAAAACGATTAACTAAAACATCGTTGGCAAGTATTGGAAATCAGATTGGTCAGAGAGATCATGCAACCGTTTTACATGCTTGTAAAACAGTAGATAATTTAACTGAAACTGATAAGCAATTCAGAAAGTACGTAGAAGACTTAACCAAGAAGTTGACGTTCTAAACTTCTCATTATGAAACGCATTTTAATGGTCTGTTTGGGGAATATTTGTCGTTCTCCATTAGCACATGGTATTTTAGAATCTAAAGTGAATCCAGAAAAGATAACAGTAGATTCAGCTGGAACTGCTGCATATCATGTAGGTAAACTACCAGATGAGCGTTCAATTGAAGTGGCTAGAAAATATAACATCAATATAACCAATCAGAGAGCTAGAAAATTCACTGTAAATGATTTTGATGCTTTTGACATTATTTATACAATGGACGAAAGTAATTATTATAATATTTTGACGTTATCTAGAGGTGAGGCTGATACTTGCAAAGTGAAGATGATTTTAAATGAAGTGTATCCAGATCAAAACAATAGTGTTCCAGACCCTTATTATGGCGGAAAAGAAGGTTTTGAAAATGTGTATAGAATGCTAGAGGAAGCGTGTGAAATAGTTGTAAATACATTAGACAATGAAAGGTAAACTTTATTTAATCCCAACAACATTAGGAAATACAGAGCCTCTTGAGGTAATGCCAATATCTGTAAAAAAAGTAATTGAAGAGGTTGATGTTTTTATTGTTGAAAACGAAAAATCTGCAAGACGTTTTATAAAAAAAATTACTTCTAGAAAAGAGCAATCTTCTTTAAAAATAATGCTGCTTGATAAGTATGCAGAAGATATTGAAACAAGTACTTACCTAGATATTTGTAATGAAGGAGTTAATGTTGGTTTACTTTCTGAAGCTGGTGTTCCTGCAGTTGCAGATCCAGGAGCTGTGATTGTAAAATTAGCGCATGAAAAGAACATACAAGTAATTCCACTTGTAGGGCCTTCGTCTATTTTAATGGCATTAATGAGTTCTGGCTTAAACGGACAAAATTTTGCTTTTAACGGGTATTTACCAATTGATAAATCAGATAGAAAAAGAGCTATTAAAGATTTAGAACGTTTATCAAAAGATAGAAATCAGTCGCAAATATTTATTGAAACTCCCTATAGAAACGAAAAAATGTTTACTGATTTAAAAGCTGGTTTAACACCAAATACACAACTTTGTATTGCTGTAGATTTAACTTTATCATCAGAATATATTAAAACATTATCGATAAAAGATTGGAAATCGGAAAATCCAGATTTACATAAAAAACCTGCAATTTTTATAATTCAGAAGTAATTATAATATTGGTTTTCGGTCTGCTACAATTTCAGAAACATCATAACCAGCAAATTTTCTCAGATATAATTGAATAGAGGCTCCATAAGCATCAGAAAATTTTTGAGTACCATTAGATCTCAAGTATTTTTTTACATTTCCTGCGCCACTTAAATGTGCGGCAGCAATAATACCTGATTCTGTAATTTTAATCCCGTTAATGATTTTGCCAACTGATCGAATTATATCTTTTCGTAAAATCCATTTATTTACTTTACACAAAGCAATAAATGCTTTTTCTTGTAATTCTGGATTTTGTAAAAAATAATGGGTATTATAGATATTAAACCGTTCTAAAGTAGTTCTACCAAATTGATATTTCCCTAAATAACCTAATGTATTAACTACGTTATATTTTCCTTGAGATTCTTTAAAAGCGACAGCTTCTTTAAAACCAACAAAATCATTTTTTAAATAAGGAATTTCTACATCATTATAAATTGGGTTAGTCACCAATTCTGATGGGGGTTTGTTATATTTACTGAGGGATGTAAAGCCAGTAAAAACAAAAATAATTGCTATTAAAAATACTTTTTTAATAATTTAAAATTCTCTGTTTTGCTGTTGCAAAGATATTGTAAAAAAAATAAACTACTGATAATCAGAGTGATTAAATGTGTTAGAAATACAGATAATGAAATTTAAATCGACCTTTACTGTCAATTTCTAAGGTAGGAGCTGGAATTTTTATAAAATTGATAACAGAAAACACAGATTTTAGAAATTTTGATTTTGTATTAATTTTTGTTAAATCTAGATCCAAACTTAGATAATATTGTCTAAAAGGATCTTGTGAAATTAAGTTTGTAACTGATTCTGTTCCGTATAACATCCCATCTGCGCCATAACCAAAAGCAATATTTAACCATTTCGGAAAATTACTATTCTTGTTGAAAGACCAGATATTTGCTGATAACCAATAAGTTTGCCCGTTATAATCTTTTAAAGATTGTTCAATGAAGTTTTTACCTAAAACATTGGGTCTTCGCTGAGAAAATTCAGTTTGGTGGAACGAATATTTCATAGTAATTCGTTGTTCTTTCCAAATTAATTCTTGTCCTACTAATAATCCTGTTCCTCCAGCATTTGCCAAAATATCTCCAAAAGATGCGCCCCAACGTTTAGAAAACCCATCTAATACTTCAATGGCAGTTAAAAATGTAAAACCTAAGGTAGCTCCATAAATTAGTTGGTCTTTTTTCTTCACTCCAGACCAATGTAAAACCTCCATACCGGCTCTTCCTATATAATATGAAGTCATCATGTGTCCAACTTTATCAAGCTGTTTCCATTCGTTATTATCATTAATAAAATGAAAACCCGAGCGAGGAAAATCCGCGTACCACAATTGATCAAGCGCAACTAAAGTTCCTAAACCTAAAATGCTTTCAGAAATAATAACAGCATTTCTTCTTTTTTTGTTTAGTGTGTCAGATTTCTTCCAAAAAGTTGAGTTTTGGCCATAAAAAGTAAATGAAAAAAAGAAAAGTAGTAAGAAAATAACTTCTCGATTTCTCGAGAATAGCATCTTTTTTTTCTTTATTTCAATCATTTTACTAACGATTTATTCTTCGTTTATTTAACCAAAAATGATATTTAGCTGCGTTATTGTTATGTTGGCGTAAAGAGCTTGAAAAGGCGTGATAACCAATATTATCTACACTAGCACACATGTATAAGTAGTTGTGTTTTTTAGCATTTAAAACACCATCAATCGCAGAAATATCTGGCATAGCAATTAATGTTGGTGGTAAACCTCTGTTTTTATATGTGTTATAAGGTGATTTGATTTCTAAATCTTTGGTTAAGACTCTTTTTACTACATAATCTTGCCCTTTTATTTCTTTGACACAATAAATAATAGTTGGGTCAGCTTGTAATGGCCATCCACTTTTTAAACGATTTAAATATAAACCGGCTACAATTGGTCTCTCTATTTTTTTTGCTGTTTCTTTTTGTACAATGGAAGCTAACGTAATAACTTCTTCTTGAGATAACTTTAGTTTCTTTGCTTTTTCCAATCTATCAGAATTCCAAAAACGTTTGTATTCACGTAGCATTTTATCTCTAAATTTTTCTGCTGATGTATTCCAGTAGAATTCATAACTATTTGGAATAAACATTCCTAAAACAGATTTTTTGGAGAAGTTGTTTTTTTCTAAAAACTGGGGGTTCTTAATTACTTTTAAAAAAGTAATTGAATCGATTTCTAACTGTTCCGCAATTCTACCAGCCAATTTTTCTAAGGTGTCTTGATTATTAAAAGAAATTTTTACTGGTGTTTGATTCCCACTTCGTAAAAGATTAACAACGTCATTCATCGACATTCCTTCTTTTAAAACATATTTACCAGCTTTTGGTTTGGTAAATTTTTTCTTTTCTGCTACATAAAAGAAGTCTTCTGGTTTAGTAGTAAACTCAGTTAATATTTTTTTTACATCCATTAAATGATAATTACTACCAATAAAAATAGCACCTTTTTTAGTAATGGTCTTTCCAAATATTTTTTGATAATAGTTAAAACCAATAATTGCAGATACTAAAAAAAGTATTGCTGCCGCTATGTAAAGAATTTTTTTATTCATGAATTAATTGAAATAAAATTTCGTCTTTATAAATTCCTTTGTTAAAAATCCAATCTTTTTTAACACCTACTTGTTTGAATTTTTGATTTGTAAATAATTGTATGCTCTTTGTATTGTTAGAAGTAATATTGGCATACAATTGATGTAGGTTTAAATGTGTAAAACTATACTCAATTAATAATGATAAAGCTTCTGTTGCAAATCCTTTTTGTTGTGAATCTGGGTGAATTAAAATTCCTATACCAGCACGTTTATGTTGTGGGTTAAAATCAAATAAATCGATCATTCCAATTGATTTATTACTGCTTTTTTCTTCAATAACTAAACGTAATTGTTTCGCTTCAAAAATATCTAAATGAGCATTTTCTAAATATTGTTTTAGAATGTATTTTGAAAATGGAGTTTGTGTATGACTTACTTGCCAAAAAGACTCATTGTTTTCTATTTGATATAGAAAATCTAAATCTTGGGGTTCTAAAGCACGTAAATTAATTATCTGACCACATAGAGACATAGGAAACATAGTTATTTTTCTGGTAGTTCGCTAAAAATATCATTTACAAAAGTTTTTTGTCCTCCTTTAAATATATTTAAACAATTAAAGTTTACAATAATTCCTTTAGGAGCTTTTAACAAATGCATATATGTTAATAATTGTACTTCAAATATAGGTTGAATTTCTTTTACAGATTTTAATTCAACAACCAAACAGTTTTCAATAAATAAATCAGCTCTTAATTTAGAATTAATTTCTTTGCCTCTATAATTTACAGATACTTCTAATTCTGATGAAAAAGAAATTTGCTCATATTTTAATTCTTCAATTAAACATTGATGATAAACATTCTCTAATAATCCAGGGCCCAATTCTTTATGAACATTAATACAGCATCCTATAAAAGCATAAGTTAATTCGTCAAGATATTTTTTAGTTACTTTCAATGAAGGTTCTATTCTTTTTTATGTCTCTATGTGGTCAGATTAATTTTACCGCTATATACAAAAGTTGCTGGTCCTTTTAAAAATACATTTTTATAGATACCATTTTCTTCAGTAAATGAAACTTCTAATTTTCCACCTTCAACAGGTAATGAAATTAAATTACTAGATGTTTTTTTAGTTTTATGCATAGCTATTGCAACTGCGGTTACGCCAGTTCCACAAGCTAATGTTTCATTTTCGACTCCTTTTTCGTAGGTTCTAACTCTAAAAGTTTCATGATTAATTTGTTCAACAAAATTAACATTACTTCCTGGAGCTTTATATTGATTTCTAATTTCTCTACCTTTTTCAAAAACAGGAAAATTATCTAAATCATTAACCAATTCAACATGATGTTGCGTCCCAGTATAAGTAAATACAGAATTTTTATTGACTTGTATTTCATCAACATCTATCATTTGTAGAGAAACGATATCTTCATTTATCTCAGCAAAATGTGAACCATCAAAAGCTATAAAATTAGTTTTGTTATGAATAATTTCTATTTTTTTTGCAAAAGCGACAGCACATCTTCCTCCATTTCCACAAAAAGTCTGACTCCCATCTGCATTAAAATAAATCATTTTAAAATCATGATTCTCATCATCTTCAATCAAAATAACACCATCGGCACCAACACCAAAACGTCTATCACATAATTTAGAAATGATTTCTACGTTTTGTTTAGGAAAGGTTTTTGTTCTATTATCAAACATAACAAAATCGTTTCCAGTCCCTTGATATTTATGAAAAGTTAAATTCATAAAGCAAAGGTACTAATTTCAATGACAAACTTACACTGTTAAAAAGTGGTTAAAGTCAGTTAAAAACTAGTTAAACAGATTTTGCGAAAATGTTAAAATTGTATATTTGAGTTATAAATTAAATTATGAATATGAAGAAAGCTTTTGGATATTTAGGAATGGCTATTTTAGGAGGTGTAATTGCTCTTGGAGGTTTTAAATTATTTAATGAACCTGTTATTGTTAAAAAACAAGTTGAACAGCCAATGCAAACTTGGCAAACTAATTTTAAACCAGCAATTAATGAAGTTACCAAACCGCTTACATCTACAGATTTTACAAAAGCTGCAGAAAAAACGGTTAATACCGTAGTTCATGTTAAAAATACAGCTACTAGTTCTTCTGTTTCTTCTTGGTCAGATTTGTTTTATGGAAATGGTTCAAGAAAACAGGTAGGTACAGGTAGTGGTGTTATTATTTCTCCAGATGGATATATTATTACCAATAATCATGTAATTGCAAATGCATCAGAATTAGAAATTACTTTAAATAATCAAAAGAAATATAAAGCGGAGTTAATTGGAACTGATGAAAAAAATGATATCGCTTTGTTAAAAATTAATGCAGATAATAAGTTGCCTTATATTCCTTTCGCAAACTCTGATACCGTAAAAATAGGAGAGTGGGTATTAGCAGTAGGGAATCCTTATAATTTAACTTCTACAGTAACTGCAGGAATTGTAAGTGCAAAGGGAAGAGATTTAGAAGGTAATAGAACGGTAGATTCATTTATCCAAACAGATGCTGCTGTAAATCCAGGAAATAGTGGTGGAGCCTTGGTGAATACTCGTGGAGAATTAATTGGAATTAATACTGCAATTACTTCTAAAACAGGTTCTTTTATCGGATATTCCTTTGCAGTTCCTTCTAATATTGCAAGAAAGATTGTAGATGATTTATTAGAGTTTGGTAGTGTACAAGATGCTATTATTGGTTTTTCACCAGAGGTAAAAGATGAAATTGAAGGCGTAATTATTAGAGAAATATCTGAAGAAAGTAATGCTAAGAAAGCGGGCTTAAAGGATGGTGATATCATTAAAAAAATTAATGATGTGAAAATTTCTAAATTTTCGGAACTTACTGGGCAATTGACTGCAAAAAGACCGGGAGATTATGTAAATGTTACAGTTGATAGAGATGGAGATGCTTTAACAAAGAGAGTTAAATTGATAAAAAGAACTGCCCGTTTTATTTCTACAGAGTTTCAATGGGAGCTAAAAGATCTTACAACAAAAGAACTAAAAAAGTTTGGAATATCTAACGGTGTGAAGATAATTAGAACAGGAAATGATACGAATGCAAAAAACACTTTAAAAGGGTTTATTATTACTAAAATCAATGATAAAAAAATTAGTAAAGCTTCAATTGCTGTTAAACAATTAGATAATTTATCTAGTAATAGATATAGTGTTTTAATTGAAATGATTAATTTAGAAGGAGAGCGTGAAAGATTCCGTTTTAGATAGAAAATATATTTTTTTAAAATTTAAAAACCTCAACTTTTAGTTGAGGTTTTTTTATGAATAAAATATTTAACGAAATCGATTTCGTGAATCAAAAAAAAGATATACTTTTGCAAAAAAAATAATAGATATTTTAAAATTTTAGTATGTCAACAATTATAAATTACGAAAAAGAAGTTGTTAATCAAGCACAAACTAGACGCGATACAGTTGAGTTTATCAATATCATACATGATTTGTGGTATGATAAGTCAATTGAGTTGGTGTTGTTTAGAAACCCTTTGGTAGACAAAAGAGCTAGTGAAGTTTTAAACTTAATTAATTACGCAAAAGAATTTGTTGCAAAACCAATTACAATTCAAGATGCGTTAGAAATTGCACAAGCTGTTCAGCAAATAGAATTGCCAGCTTCAAAATTAGATATTGGTAAGTTGGCTTACGAATGCTATTTAAATCCTTCAAACTGTACTGATAAAGTTGATTTTGTGAAAAAGCAACTAAAAAATATTGATACTACTAAAAACGTTGAGCCAAAAGATGTTGTATTGTATGGTTTTGGTAGAATCGGACGTTTGTTAGCTCGCGAACTTATGATTAAAATGGGGAAGGGGTCTCAATTGCGTTTAAGAGCGGTAGTGACTCGTGGTAAAATTGATGCTACTGTGTTAGAAAAAAGAGCTTCTTTATTAAGTATCGATTCTGTACATGGAGATTTTTTAGGAACCGTACAAACTGATGTAGAAAATAATGCATTAATCATAAACGGAACTACTGTATATATGATTTCTGCAAATCAACCAGAAGATATTGATTATACAACATACGGAATTAATGATGCGTTAATTATTGATAATACAGGAGCTTTTAGAGATAAAGAAGCATTGTCAAGACATTTAGTTCCAAATGGAGCTAGTAAGGTTTTATTAACAGCACCAGGGAAAGGAATTCCAAATATTGTTCATGGAGTAAATCATTTAGATAATAATCCAGACAATGTTGATATTTTCTCTGCAGCTTCTTGTACAACAAATGCGATTACACCAATTTTAAAGGTGTTAGAAGATAATTTTGGAATTAAAAAAGGGCATTTAGAAACCATCCATGCGTATACTAATGATCAGAATTTAGTAGATAATATGCATAGTAAATACCGTAGAGGTAGAGCTGCTGCTTTAAATATGGTGATTACAGAAACTGGAGCAGGAAAAGCAGTAGCAAAAGCATTACCCGCTTTAGAAGGTAAATTGACATCTAACGCAATTAGAGTTCCAGTGCCAAATGGATCTCTAGCTATTTTAAATTTACAATTACATCAAAATGTAACCGTAGATAATATAAATTCAATCATAAAGAAATATGCTTTAGAAGGCGATTTGGTAGAACAAATAAAATATTCAATCGATAACGAATTAGTTTCTTCCGATATTATTGGAACAACAGCACCTTCAATTTTTGATAGTAAAGCAACCATTACAGATGGAAATACGATTGTAATTTATGTTTGGTATGATAACGAATACGGATACTCGCATCAAGTAATGCGATTAGCAAAACATATTGCAAAAGTGAGAAGGTATACGTATTATTAGAATTTAATACTCCCAGAGATTACTTCAATTTATAATAAAGTAATCTCTGAAAAATTGTAATAGTATAATATTAGTTTTTATTTCAAAACCCATTCACCTTTTTCAATTAAAGGGATGGCTTGTTTAAATTTCACTTCTTTTTCCTCACCGCTCATTACATTTTTAATAGTAACACGTTCGTTTCTACCAATTTTTGGTTGTTCACGAACTATAGTTTCAACTGGTTCTTGTTGTCTAGAATTCTGAATAGCTTGTTCTGTAGAATTTTGAACATCCGCTTTACTGGTATTCAATTTTTCTCTTTTTTGCTGACGCGCTTCAGAAATTTGACTAGAATCTTGCGATGGTAATTCACCTTTAAATAAGAACGACAACACCTCTTTATTTATCTGATCTACAGTAACTTTAAATAATTCAAAAGCTTCAAACTTATAGATTAATAACGGGTCTTTTTGTTCATACGATGCATTTTGTACAGAATGTTTTAATTCATCCATTTTACGTAAATGATCTTTCCAATTTTCATCAATAATTGCTAAGGTGATGTTTTTCTCAAAATCTGTAATTAACGATTTCCCTTCACTTTCATAGGCATCTTTTAAGTTAGTAACAACTTGTAAAGATTTTACGCCATCTGTAAACGGAACTACAATTCGCTCATATTTGTCACCTTCATTTTCATAAACATCTTTAATAACAGGATATGCTAAAACAGCATTTCTTTCGATTTTATTTTTATAATGTTCTGTAACAATATCGTATAATTTGTCTGTAATTTCTTTTTCAGATAATTGCTCAAATTCTTCTTCAGAAAAAGGAGAGGTCATCGAAGAAAAACGAATTAACTCAAATTCAAAGTTCTGAAAATCTTTATTTAATTTATTTTGATTGATAATAGATTCACATGTTTCATAAATCATGTTCGCAATATCAACTTGTAGACGTTTACCATCTAGAGCGTTACGTCTTCTTTTGTACACAAATTCACGTTGAGAATTCATGATGTCATCATATTCTAACAAACGTTTTCTTGTTCCAAAGTTATTTTCTTCAACTTTCTTTTGCGCACGTTCAATAGATTTAGAAATCATAGAATGCTGAATAACTTCACCATCTTTTAATCCCATTCTATCCATCATTTTTGCAATTCTATCAGAACCAAATAAACGCATTAAATTATCGTCTAAGGCAACATAAAACTGCGTTGACCCAACATCTCCTTGTCTACCGGCTCTACCACGTAGCTGCCTGTCTACACGTCTTGAATCATGCCTTTCTGTACCAACAATTGCTAATCCACCAGCATCTTTTACGTCGTCAGATAATTTAATATCTGTTCCACGACCTGCCATATTTGTTGCAATAGTTACAACACCTGGTTTACCTGCTTCGGCAACAACATCAGCTTCACGTTTGTGTAATTTTGCATTTAAAATATTATGTGGAATTTTACGCATTTGTAACATTCTACCTAATAATTCTGATATCTCTACAGAAGTTGTACCTACTAAAACTGGACGTTTTTCATCAACAAGTTTTACAATATCTTCAATAACTGCATTATATTTTTCACGAGCAGTTTTATAGACTAAATCTTCTTTATCGTCTCTCTGAATTGGTTTGTTAGTTGGAATTTCTACAACATCTAATTTGTAAATTTCCCATAATTCACCAGCTTCAGTAATTGCAGTACCTGTCATTCCAGATAACTTACGATACATTCTAAAGTAATTTTGTAACGTTACGGTAGCAAAAGTTTGTGTTGCATCTTCAATCTTAACATCTTCTTTTGCTTCAATTGCTTGATGTAATCCATCTGAATAACGACGACCGTCCATAATACGACCAGTTTGTTCGTCAACAATCATTACTTTGTTCTCCATCACAACATACTCCACATCTTTTTCAAAAACCGTATATGCTTTTAAAAGTTGATTCATGGTATGAATACGTTCACTTTTAATGCTGAAGTCTTTGTATAATTCTTCTTTCTCAGCAGCTTTTTCTTCTGGAGTGGTTTCAGCTGTATCAATTTCACCAATTTTCACACCAATATCTGGTAATACAAAGAAAGTTTCATTTCCTGTTTTTTCAGATAAATGTGCAATTCCCTTATCAGTTAAATCAATTTGATTATTTTTTTCTTCTATAACAAAGTACAAATCTTCATCTACTTCTGGCATCAACTTATTGTTGTCTGCCATATAAAAATTCTCGGTTTTTTGTAACGTTTGTTTTATACCTTCTTGAGATAAAAACTTAATTAAAGCTTTATTTTTAGGTAAACCTCTAAAAACTCTTAATAATAAGAATCCTCCGTCTTTAGTATTTCCATCTGCAATTAATTTTTTAGCTTCAGCTAAAACACTCACTAAATGCTTACTTTGCAGTGAAACAATTTCGTTTACTAATGGTTTTAAATCGTTAAATTCGTGTCTATCTCCTTGTGGTATTGGCCCAGAAATTATTAAAGGCGTTCTAGCATCATCAATTAATACTGAATCTACCTCATCAATAATTGCATAATTTGGAGCTCTTTGTACTAAATCTTCTTTAGAATTCGCCATATTATCACGCAAATAATCGAATCCAAATTCATTGTTTGTTCCGTAAGTAATATCTGCATTATAGGCTTTTCTACGTGCGTCTGAATTGGGTTGGTGATAATCGATACAGTCTGTACTTAATCCATGGAACTCAAAAATAGGAGCCATCCATGCTTTATCACGTTTTGCTAAATAATCATTTACGGTTACTACATGCACTCCATTTCCAGTCAATGCATTTAAGTAAACGGGTAGGGTAGAAACTAACGTTTTTCCTTCACCAGTCATCATCTCAGCAATTTTTCCTTGATGTAAAACAGAACCACCAATTAACTGCACATCATAATGGATCATATCCCATGTAATAGGTTTTCCTGCGGCATCCCAAGAGTTTGCCCAATATGCTAAATCACCATCAAGAGAAACGTGCTCATGGACTCCTGATAATTCTCTATCTAAAGGAGTAGCGGTAACTTCAACTTCTACATTATCTACAAAACGTTTTGCAGTTTCTTTAATAACAGCAAAAGCTTCTGGCATTATGCTGTCTAAAATTTCTTCAGAAATTTTATAGGCATCATCTTTTAAAGTATCAATTTCTGCATAAATATCTTCTTGTCGATCAATATTTGCAGTTTTTGCTTCTTCTTCTAAAGTAGATACTTTATCATCTATTTCTTTGGTAGCCTCTTTTAATTTATTTTTAAATTCTCCAGTTTTCGCACGTAATTCATCGTTAGATAAACTTCTAATGGTAGTTTCAAAGGTGTTTACTTTTTCAACTATTGGTTGTAATATTTTAAGATCTTTTTTTTGTTTATCTCCAACAAAAACTTTGATGATTGAATTTAGTATGCTCATTTTTCAAGTATGCTATTTTATCAATTTTAAAAATTGACTTATAATATTGTTATTCAGCTAATTAACAAGAATGTTTGCTAGCCTATTTTTCTTTTTATTTAATTTTTAAAAATACCAAAAAAAAAGCCTCAATTGAGACTTTTATATTTTTTAATTATTGTTTTTAATATTCATCTTCGTTCCAAAGATAATCATCTTCGGTCGGATAGTCTGGCCAAATCTCTATGATTGAGTCATATGAGTCTCCTTCATCCTCGATATCTTGTAGGTTTTCTACAACTTCTAATGGAGCTCCTGTTCTAATAGCGTAATCTATTAACTCATCTTTTGTTGCTGGCCAGGGTGCATCTGCTAAATAAGATGCTAATTCTAGTGTCCAATACATTTCTTACTGTTTAATTTTGTGCAAAAATAATTTTTTTGCTGAATTATGCAAGTCTTTTTTAAGAAATATAAAATCAATAAAGAAAGAACTTACTTATTTTTCTTAGGAATCCATTTGATTTCCTCTACTGATAAGTCTTTAGACAATTTTCGTGCCAACACAAAAAGATAGTCAGAAAGTCGGTTTAAATAGATTAATATATCTTCATTTACAGTTTCGCTATCATTTAGAGCGACAGATAAACGTTCAGCACGTCTGCAAACACATCTAGCGATGTGACAGAATGACACCGTTTGATGTCCTCCAGGAAGTATAAAATGAGTCATTTGAGGAAGTTCTTCATTCATTTTGTCGATTTCATTTTCTAAAAATTGAATTGAATTTTCTTCAACTTTAGGAATGTTTAATCGTTTTTTTCCGTTTTTTAAGGTTTCTTTTTCTGGTGGAGTTGCCAACATGGCTCCTAAAGTAAAAAGTTCATTTTGAATTTTTAATAATGAATTTTTAATTTCAGAACTTATATCCTGATCTTTTATTAACCCAATATAAGAATTCAATTCATCAACGGTTCCGTAACTTTCTATACGTAAATGATGTTTTTTTACTCGTGTTCCTCCAAATAATGCAGTGGTTCCTTTATCTCCTGTTTTAGTATATATTTTCATTTTATGAGTTGTAAAGTAGCAAAGTTACAAAGTTACAAAGTTTCAAAGTTGCAGAGTTTGCCTTTTTACAATTAAACGAATAAACAGTTCCCTATTTTATAAAACTCTAACTTTAAAATGTTCTTTGGCTTGTTCTTTTCTGAAGAAAACAACTCCAAAATAAAAAACATCCACAGTAACAGTTACCTTTGGATGATTTTTTATTTCTTTCCATGCTTCCTGCATTTCTGAGTTCCAATAAATATCATCAAAAATGAAGAAAGAGTAATTATTAGTTGTTTTTATGCATTCATTGAAATAATGTAGCGTTGCTTTTTTAGTATGATTTCCATCAAAGTAAATACAATCAAACATTTTGTCTTTTGTAACTTCTGGTAGCGTTTGAGAAAAATCGCCAGTTATTAAATCAATGTTTTTATACTCGAATTTTTCAAATTGATTTTTAGCAACCTTACTTGTTTCAGGGCAACCTTCTAAAGTTATAATATTGTTTTTTGGATTAGCTAAATGAATTGCAGTTGTACCAATTCCGAGAGAAGTACCAATTTCTAAAACGTTTTCAGGTTTAAAATATGTTATTAATTTAATTAATAATTGAGTTTTTTTATTTGAAATTCCTGCAATTTTCGCAATTTTAGAAACCTGTCTTTTTTCACTTTTAAATATTTTTGAACCCGAACCAAAATCTGTTACATTGATGAAGTTTTTATTATTTAAAAGTCCTTTTTTAAATAATGTATGCTCATTTAAAGTTTTTGCATCCGTTTTTTTATATAAAGATAGAGTTACTAAATTATAAACAAATGGAGAGTGTACCCCATGTTGATTGGTAGATTTTGTTAAAAATTTTAAATACTGAATGTGTTGGTAAAACATCAATTTTGATAATAAAAACGAAATTAAAATAAAAATTATACTAATACAGTCATAAAAAGTATATTTGTGTAATTAATCCTTTTTCTTAATGATGAAAAAAATAGTATTGCTTGTGCTTCTTTTGTCTGTTTTTGTTGGTTGTGTACCCAATAAAGATTTGACATATTTACAAGGAACTCCACAAAATGAAAGAGAAATTCGTAAATTAAATAATACCCCATATAGATTGCAGGTTGAAGATGCTATATTTATAGAGATAAATGCTGTTGATGAAGATTTAGTGAAAATGTTTTCAAAGAACAGTAATACTCAGAATAATTCTGGAGGAAATGGAGGTAATCAATCATTTAATAGTGGAGAAGGTTATTTAAGAGGGTATTCAGTAGATAATAAAGGTAATATTAGATTGCCGTATTTGGGAGAGATGAATGTTTTAGGTTATACCACAGTAGAAGTTAGAAAGAAACTAGAAAAAGAGCTGTGGAAAATGTTTAAAGATAAAAACGATGTTTTTGTGACAGTAAAACTGGCTGGAATTAAATTCAATGTAATTGGAGAGATTGAGAATCCTGGTCCAAAAGTTATTTACCAAAATCATGTAACTATTTTTGATGCCATTGCTTTTTCTGGTGATATTACTTTAGTAGGGAACCGAAAAGAAGTTAAGATTTATAGAAAATCTATAGAAGGAAATAAAGTTTTTACGATTGACTTAACAAAAGTAGATGCTTTAGATTCAGATTTGTTTTATATTAAACCTAATGATATAATAAATGTCACGCCTATAAAACAAAAGTCTTTAGGAACTGGAACAACTGGTTTACAAAGTTTAACCACTTTATTGTCAGTGTTTTCATTAGTAACTTCAACAATTTTATTAGTTAGAAATTTATAATTATATGAGTACTAACAATAATAACAATAATGTAAGTATAGATTTAAAGTCTTATGTATATAAGGTTATTGCTTATTGGAAGCTTTTCGCAATAGCGTTATTTATTGCTTTTATGATTGCCAAATTTGTAAATGGATATCAGCAAAGAATATTTAGTTTAGATACTACAATTTCAGTAAAGGAAGAAAACAATCCTTTATTTTCTACAGGAACTAATATTGCTTTTAATTGGGGTGGTGCAAGTGATTTGGTAGAAACTTCTAAAATAATTTTAACTTCAAGAACACATAATGAAAAAGTTGTAAGAAGTTTACAGTTTTATATAGATTATCTTAAAGAAGGAAAGTATAGGCAAGAAGATGTTTATGGCAAAACTCCCTTTAAAATTGATTTACAGACAGATAAACCGCAATTATATAATAAGTTAATTAAAATTAAAGCAATAGATTTTAATAAATTTAATCTTTCATTTGATTTTAATACAGAATCATCAAATCCACTTATAATTTACGATAAAGATTCAGTAGCTTATGTAAAATCAGAGACACCAACTTTTTCTCAAGATTTTTATATTAATGAGTCTATTAATACAGAACATATAAATTTTACAGTAAAGACTAAAAAATCACTTGAAATTGGTGAGGAGTATTTAATTCGTTTTAAAAGTTTTGATGGAACCGTTGGTAGTAATAGGTATTTAAGAGTAACTGATATTGCTAGTGGAGCATCTATGTTAAAGCTTCAGAAACAGGGTTCTAATAAAAATAGAATTGTTGATTACCTTAATGAAACAGTTCAAGTTTTAATTAGAGATAAAAAAGCTCAAAAGATAGAATATGCTGTAAGTACTAGAGATTATATAGATACCTTATTTAGGGAAGAATCAAGGAAGCTGGATGGGTATGAAAAAGATTTAGGAGCATATAGACAAAAAAATAACATTTTTGATTTATCGGCAGAAGGTGGTAAAATATTTGAAGAAGTAACTAAATACGATGATGAAAAAAGAAGGCTTTCTGAAGCAATGGGATATTATAATAGTTTAGAAACCTATTTAAAGAATAATAGTAAATATGATCAGGTTATTCCTGCACCTGCCATTTTAGACGTTATTGATCCTAAAATTCCAACTGAAGTAAATAATTTAATTCAGCATTCTGCACTTTTAGAAAGAGCTAAGTTATCTGTAACAGATAATCATCCTTCAATAAAAAAACTAAAAAATGATATTAATATTTCTCGAAGTGTATTATTAGAAAATATTAATGATTTAAGGAGTAATATTAAAGGAAAAGAAACTAGATTAAATAGAAGGCTTTCTGATTCAAATTCTAAACTAAAACAACTCCCAAGAAAAGAACAAGGTTTAATCAAGTTTCAAAGAAATTTTGCTTTATCAGAACTTAATTATAATTATTTAAAACAGAAAGGATATGAGGCTGGAACCGCGATAAAAGCAAATGTATCTGATGTAAAGGTCATTGATACCGCAAAAGATTTAGGACAAGGAGCTATTTATCCTCAAACTCAATTTAATTATATTCTAGCGTTAATATTCGGTGTAATTCTGCCTCTAGTTTATATTGTAATAAGAGAGTTATTAGACAATAAAATACATACAGTAGAAGAAATTGAAAACAATTATAGAATTCCTGTTTTAGGGGTGATTGGTAGAAATACAGGAAAAAATAATTTAGCTGTTTTCGAACGACCTAAATCTTCTGTGGCTGAATCTTTTAGAGCCTTAAGGTCTAATATTCAGTTTCTTTTTAAAAGTAATGATGAAGCTAAAAATGATTCTAAAACGTTGGTATTGACTTCTTCTGTAAGCGGAGAAGGGAAAACGATGATTTCTATTAATATGGCAACTGTATTTGCTTTGAGTGGAAAAAAAGTTATTTTAGTAGGGTTAGATTTAAGAAAACCAAAAATTTATTCAGATTTCGATTTAACCAATG
The DNA here is from genome assembly GCF_007827455.1 of Lutibacter sp. Hel_I_33_5. NCBI lineage: Bacteria > Pseudomonadati > Bacteroidota > Flavobacteriia > Flavobacteriales > Flavobacteriaceae > Lutibacter > Lutibacter sp. Hel_I_33_5. Next base: position 469,291 of record NZ_VISM01000001.1, on the reverse strand, counting down.
ATGTTGGGGTTGTTAATTATTTAATTAATCAAAAAACGATTGATGAGGTTACTAGTAAAACAAAAGTTCCTAATTTAGACATTATATTATCTGGGCCAATTCCACCAAACCCATCTGAATTGCTTTTAAATAAGAATGCAGATAATATGATGAAGCATTTAAAAGAAAACTATGATTACGTAATTATAGATACACCGCCTATTGGTTTGGTTTCTGATGCTTTGGAATTATTTAAATATTCAGATGCAATCATTTATGTAATCCGTCAAGGCTATTCTGAAAAAGGAATGATGAAAATGATTGATGATAAATATAGTAATAAAGAAGTCTCTAATATTAGTTATGTTTTAAATGATTTCTCTATTAAAAGTAAATATGGTTACGGATATGGTTATGGCTACGGATATGGTTATGGCTACGGATATGGTTATGGGAAATATGGTAATGGATATCATGAAAATGAAGTCAAAAAATCAATGTTTTCTAAAGTTTTAGGATTTTTTAAGCCTAAGAAATAATGCTTTCTGTAAAGCAAAAAGTTATTAAAAGATTTATTGATATCATCTTTTCTTTATCTGGAATTACCCTTTTAATTATACCAATTTCAATATTAGTTTTACTTTCTACGATTATTAATAATGAATTTGGAATTTTCTTTCAAAAAAGAGTAGGAGAGAAAGGTGTTGTTTTTACCATTTTTAAGATTAAAACGATGAAGTTAGGAAAAGAAGATTCTATTTCTTCTTTTGGAAAATTCCTTAGAATAACAAAGTTAGACGAATTTCCACAATTATTTAATGTACTATTTGGACAGATGAGTATTGTTGGTCCGAGACCTGATATTAAAGGTTATGCTGATGAATTACAAGGCGAAGATAGAATTATTTTATCTGTAAAACCTGGTTTAACATCTCCAGCTGCATTATTTTTTTCTGATGAAGAAAGTTTATTGAGTAAACAAGAAAATCCATTAAAATATAATGATGAAGTTCTTTGGCCTAAAAAAGTGGAATTAAATAAAGAGTACGTTCAAAATTGGAGTTTAAAAAACGACTTTAAGATTATCTTAAAAACGATAAAAATTATTTTCAATTAACCTTTTCTCCAGAAATATATACTTCATCTATTAAATTAGATCCAAAACTATAGGGGATAAAACCATAAGAAGGAATTTCTTTTGTAATAATAAAATTAGCTTTTTTCCCTTTAGTTATCGATCCGACTTTATCCGATAAATTCATGGCGTAAGCTCCGTTTATAGTTGCGGCATTAATTACTTCTTCCGGAGTCATTTTCATTTTTATACATGCTGTTGCTACTACAAAATTCATATTCCCAGAAGGAGTAGAGCCTGGATTAAAATCAGTAGCTAAAGCTAAAGGTAAATTAGCACCAATAATTTTTCTAGCAGGAGTATAAGGAATACCTAAAAAGTAAGAACATGATGGCAATGCTACAGGCATTGTTTCAGTGTTTTTTAAACTATCAATATCTTTATCAGTCATAATTTCTAAATGATCTATAGATAACGCCTTGTGTTTTACACTAATTTGTACACCTCCAATACTTGTAAATTGATTTACGTGTACTTTAGGTATTAATCCATATTTTTTTCCTGCAGTCAAAATTTTATCAGTATCATCAACAGAAAAATAACCAGTTTCACAAAAAGCATCAATAAACTCAGCTAAATTCTCTTTGACAATTCTAGGAAGCATTTCTTCAATTATTAAATTGATATAGGCTTCTTTATTATTTTTGTATTCTTGAGGAAACGCATGCGCTCCCAAAAATGTTGCTTTAATCGGAATGGAATAATTTTCTTTGAGTTTTTTTATGACTCTCAACATCTTTAATTCAGCCTCAACAGTTAATCCATAACCTGATTTAATTTCTACTGCGCCAGTACCCATAGTCATAACTTCTTCTAGTCGTTTTGCAGATTGTGTATATAATTCATCTTCAGAAATTTCTTGTAATTTTTTAGCAGAATTTAGAATTCCGCCACCATTATTTGCAATTTCCTCATAAGTTAAACCTTTAATTCTATCAACAAACTCCTGCTCTCTATTACCAGCATAGACAATATGTGTGTGTGAATCGCACCAAGTCGGTAAAATTATTTTACCTGAACAATCTATTGTTTTATCTGCCGAAAAAGATACATCTTTCATAGTGCCAAATTCAATAATAACATCTTTTTTAATTACTAAAAAAGCATCCTTTATGCTTGGTAAATCACTCATTTCTTTACCGGAAACTTTTTTTATACTAATATCTCTAACCTGAATTAATTCTTTTATGTTGATGAATATTGTTGTCATTATTTAGTTTTGAGTTACATCAAAATTAAGCAAAAAAAAAACCACTTTAAATAAATTTAAAATGGTTTTCAATTTTATTCTGTAAAAGTTTATTTTAAACTTCCTGTCATATCTTCTGGTTTTACCCAATCATCATATTGTTCTGAAGTTACATATCCTAAACGAACAGCTTCTTCTTTTAAGGTTGTTCCGTTTGTGTGTGCAGTATTAGCTATTTCAGCAGCTTTATAATACCCAATTTTAGTATTTAAAGCAGTAACTAACATTAACGAATTATTTACTAACTCAATTATTCTAGTATGGTTTGGCTCAATTCCAGCAGCACAATTTTCATCAAAAGAAACACAAGCATCACCAATTAATTGTGCAGATTGTAACACATTAGCCGCCATCATTGGTTTAAAAACATTTAATTCATAATGTCCTTGAGTTCCACCAACAGTAACTGCAACATCATTTCCCATCACTTGCGCACAAACCATTGTAATTGCTTCTGCCTGCGTAGGATTTACTTTTCCAGGCATAATAGACGATCCAGGTTCATTGGCAGGAATAATTAATTCTCCAATACCAGAACGAGGTCCAGAAGCCATTAATCGAATGTCGTTTGCAATTTTATTTAAAGAAACAGCTATTTGTTTTAATGCTCCGTGAGTTTCTACCAAAGCATCATGTGCTGCTAATGCTTCAAATTTATTTTCGGCAGTAACAAAAGGTAATTCAGTAAATTCTGCAATATATTTTGCTACTAAAACATCATATCCAGCAGGTGTATTTAATCCAGTTCCAACTGCAGTCCCTCCCAAAGCTAATTGAGATAAATGTTCTAAAGTATTTTTTAATGCTTTTAATCCGAAGTTTAATTGCGCTACATATCCAGAAAATTCTTGCCCTAAGGTTAGGGGAGTAGCATCCATTAAATGTGTACGTCCAATTTTTACAACGTCTTTAAATGCTTCTGATTTTGCTTTTAAAGTATTTCTTAATTGCTCAATTCCAGGAATTGTGTTTTCTACAATTTTTTTATAAGCAGCAATATGCATTCCTGTTGGAAAGGTATCATTTGATGATTGTGATTTGTTTACATCATCATTGGGTTGAATGGTTTTATCGCCTTCTCCAATTACTTTTCCAGCAATTTCATGAGCTCTATTGGCAATTACTTCATTTACATTCATGTTAGATTGCGTACCAGAACCTGTTTGCCAAATAACTAACGGAAACTGATCATCTAATTTTCCTTCTAAAATTTCATCACAAACTTGAGCAATTAAATCTCTTTTTTCTGAAGATAAAACACCTAATTCACAATTTGTAAATGCAGCAGCTTTCTTAAGGCATGCAAAGCCGTAGACCACTTCTAATGGCATAGAACCAGAAGGTCCAATTTTAAAATTATTACGAGAACGTTCTGTTTGAGCTCCCCAATATTTATCAGCAGGAACATTAACTTGTCCCATGGTGTCTTTTTCTATTCTGTATTTAGTCATTTTATTGAATGAATTTAGAAGTTTCAAATTTACAAAATCTAGCACAATCGGTTATTAACAAAATCAACTTTATTGTTGTTGAAATAATTTTTGTTTTGATAGTTAGAATTGAAAATATGTATTATTTTTGCGTTATAATTTTTACAAAGAGAAACAAATGTTAGATTTTTCAGAATTTTCAGGATTAGTATTATTCATGTTTATTTTTACAACAGGATTTTGGTTGTTAATATTCTTATTAACATTTGTAGTTCCATATTGGATTGGTGGAACTATTTGGGAAAATTGGAAATTAAAAAAAGAAGCTAAAAAAGCTGCTCAAGGAAAGTAGTTTTTACAACATAAAATAAAAAAGGATCGCAATTGCGATCCTTTTTTTGTTGATATTATTTTTAGCCTCCAAATTCTCCGCCACCTCCATCATCATAATTTCTTCCTCTCGAGCGTTCTCTTTTTTTCTTTTGATTAAATCTATAAGTAAAACTTAACGTTATTTGACGCTGTCTCCATTGAAATTCTTGGTTTGTAATACTATTTGGATTATCTCTATCTGGAATAAAAGTCTCAGAAATTCTTTTTCTAGAATTTAATAAATCACTTACATTTAAAACTAAAGAAGCTTTTTCTTTAAATAGATCTTTGCTTAAAGCTAAACTAATAGAAGGCACACCTTTTCGATTGCTCTGTGCTGTTTCTTGCGATCCACGAAACATAAAACTTGTTTGCCATTGTATTTTAGCAGGCAGCGTTATTCTTGCATTAAATCGTGTAAACCAACTACTGTTTTTAGCGTCAAAATTTTGAGTTTTAACTTGTCCAATAGAATTAGTATAAGTGAAATCTCCGTCAGTTTTAAAGTTGAAAAAATTAAAACTACCAGTTAATCTTACTTTTCTGGAAGGGTTATAATTTGACGTAAATTCAAAACCATATCTATCTTCGGAAGATAAATTTATGGGTTGTCTAAGCTGTACAGGAGTATTTACACCTCCAATATCCCTAATTTCTTCCCTAGTTACAAACTGAAAGTTATTTTTAGACCGTTGATAATAGATTGATGAATTTAACGTTAGTTTATTGATTTTTGTAGTATATCCTAAATCAAAAGAACTTGTGAAAGTTGGATTTAAATCTGGATTTCCTTTAAATATATACGTATCAGAATTACGTGTTTCGAAAGGATTTAAAAACCAAGATCTTGGTCTTCTTAATCGTCTGCTAATACCGAATGTTAAATTATCTGAATCATTAATTTCATATCCAAAGTTTACAGTAGGAAAAAATTCTGTGTAATTCTTTTTAGAAAGTTCGTTAGTGTTAATTAGTAGTAAATCGAAATTTGTTGTTTCCGAACGTAATCCTAATAAATATGAGAACTTATTAATTTTACTACCATATTGCGCATAAAACGCATAGATATTCTGTTTAAAATTAATGTTATTTGAAGGATCAAAAACAAATGGATTTCCATTGCTATCTCTTACTCTAAAATCAGATGAAACATCTTCTAAATTAGTACGTTGTCCAATTTCAAACTGACTATCTTCTCCAATAGGTAGCACATAATCTATCTGAAACAATGTTCTTTTTTCTGTTGTAATTTGCGAATTGTTTTCTGCTAATACAGCATTACTTGTAATTGTAGCAAGCTCACTTTCGTTACTGTCACTATATTGCAAATCAATTGTCAACTTTTTTCCTTTCTGTTTAAAATTGTTGGTGTAGTTTATAGAATATTGTTTTGTAATATCATCTTCCAACTCATTTTCAACCCTATTAAAAGTTTCAAGTATCGTTTTATTAGGATCTAAATTCTGAATAAAATTTGTTGCTAAATCATCTCCATCTGAGTTTCTGTAAACAAATTGCCCAGTAATTGAACTGTTTTTAGTAAGATAATATTCTAGTCCTAAAGAACCATTAAAACCATTTCTCTTTCGCTGGTAAATTCTGTCTTCAGTTCTAAAATCAGTAATAACACCATTATTAAAATTAGTGATATCTATATCTGCATTTCCAGGACCATTTCTGTACGAATAGCCAATGTTAGAAAATAGATTTATTTTTTTAGTTCTGAAATTCAAATTTGGAGCAATTCTAAACATATCGGGATTTCCTACTGAAACATTTACAGAACCATTAAACCCTGTTATTTTTCCTTTTCTAAGAATGATATTTAATATTCCTGCCGTTCCTTCTGCATCGTATCTAGCGGATGGTGAGGTAATAACTTCTACTTTTTCTATAGCATCTGCGGGTAAATTTCGTAGTGCATCAGTTCCTCCTAAACCAGCTAAAGCAGAAGGTTTTCCGTCGATAAGAATTCTAACGTTTTCATTTCCACGAAGACTTACAGCGCCATCAACATCTACATTTACTGAAGGAACATTATCTAGTACATCAGAAGCAGTTCCACCTTTAACTGTCATGTCCTTACCAACATTATAAATCTTTTTGTCTAAGCGAATTTCTACAGTAGACTTTTCTGCAATAATACTTATTTCATCAAGACTTTCTGAATCTTCAGCTAAAATAATAGTACCGAAATTTTTATCACTTAAAATTTTTGTTTTAGGTAATTTTTTGGTCTTGAATGAAATGAATTCAAAACTTATATCGTAAATACCTTTCGATGTTTTTATGGAAAATACTCCTTTTTCATTAGTAATTCCACCACTAACTTTTTTTGTTCTACTATTTTTTAAAACTACAGTTGCGTATTCTAAAGGCTGATTGCTTAGTTTATCTATTACTTTCCCAGTAATAGTAACCATTGGTTTTTGTGGTCTTTGTCCGAATGCAACTAAAGTGCATAACAAAAGTAGGAGGGATATTATTTTTCTCATTTAAATTGAATTATTCTTCGAGTTAAGACAACAAACTTCCTATTAAGTTTAATAGCATTAAGTTAATGTTTTGTTAAAGAAAAATTATAAAATAGCAATAATGTTTTCTAATGGTCTTCCGATTGCAGCTTTGTCTTTATTAATAACTATAGGACGTTCAATTAATTTTGGATTTTCAATCATTGAATTAATGATTTGTGAATCACTTAATTCTTTTCCTTTATAATTTTCTTTCCAGATTTTTTCATTTTTCCTAACAAGTTGAATAGGAGAAATGTTTAGCAATTGTAGAATTTTAGCTAATTCTTTTTCCGTTAGATTATTTTCTAAATATTTTACAATTTCAAATTCTTTACCAGATTCTTCTATAACAGCTAAACCTTGTCTAGACTTTGAACAACGTGGATTGTGGTATATTTTTATCATTTATCTAATTTTATTATGTTTTTATCAGCAGTATAAAAATATCTTGATTGAATAGAATCAAACATTTTGTTAGCAAAACTTTGTTTTAAATCTTCAGTCCTATATTTTATATTAGACATATTTAGCAAAGTGTGAAACGTATTAACTGTTGATATTTGACTATTTTTATTAAATAATAATTGAAACGCTTTTTCTTTATATTGATTTTTGTATTTTTTTGATAACCAAATAACTAATGGTATATCAATTTCATATTTTGTTGGCTTGTTAAAACCGTGTAAAAGTTTATTTCTGTCATCATCATATAAATTTTCTCCATGATCAGAAATGTAATATAAGTAAGAAACTGCATTTTGTTGTTTTAATTGATTTATGAAATTATTAATAACATAATCTGTATACAAAATTGAATTATCATAGCTATTTATGAGTTCATTTTTTTTAGAAATACTACTACTGTTTTGTATAGATAATCCCTTCGACATTGAAGGATTAAAGAAATTAAATTGTTTTGGATATCTGTAGTTATATCTAAAATGACTACCTAAAAGGTGAATTACAATAAATTTTTTAGAACTAGTTGAATCTTCTAATACATTTTTTAGTTCTGGAAATAACTTTTCATCATAATTTGCTACATCTAAAGATGCAGAAGTATTTTTATAAACATCAGCTAGACTAGAATAAAAGCCAAAAACACTTCCAACTCCAATTGCTTGATTACTTAACCAATAAGTCTTAAATCCTGCTTCTTTAAAACCATTTAAAATTGCTGGTTCATTAAATTTTGGATTCAAATTACTTGGGGTAGCCCTTGTAACCATAAATGGAATACTTAAAGAGGTTACATTAGCAGCTGATTTAACATTACGAAATGCAATAATATTTGAAATTTCATCAAGATTAGGAGTAGTTTTTTTATGGTATCCGTATAAACTAAAATTATGTTTTCTAGAAGTTTCACCAATAACTAGAACATATATTTCTTGTTTCTTTATGGTGTCATTTTTTATTGCACCAAATTTATAATCTTTAATATTTTCTTTATACCTTTTTTTTCGCTTAATCCCTTTATAGGCTTTTCCAAGTTTTAAAAAAACATCAACAGGAAATGTTTTATTTAATTGAACATCAATAGCATAATTTGTTGCGCCAAGTCTTTCCTTAAAATTATCTTTAAAAGTTAATGAAACTATATAATTTCTAATATATAAGACTGTAAAAAAACTAAGGCAAGATATTAAAATTAACTTTTTAATATTTTTAGATAATTTGAAACTTTGTTTAATTTTTATACTAATAAAAACTGTAATTAAAAATAATATAAGAGCAATAAGACTGCTTAAAAAATTGCCTCTAATTAACTCTGAAACTTCATAGTAATTCGTTAAAAATATTGAGGCGATAATTTCTTCTGAAGATGGTGCTTTAAAATGACCAATTGTAGAGATTTCAAATAATATTAAAGGAAAAATTAATAAAATAATCCAACTATAGTATTTCGGTTTCAAGAAAGATAATGGTATTATTAACAAAGAAAGGCATAAAACTAAAAACACTGATTTCTTTAAAAAAGAAGCTACAATAGAATCTTCGCCAATAAATATTAATAGCAAATTTGGTAACATTGCTATCAAAAGAATTATGATTAAGTAGAAATATTGTTTTGTGTTACTTCTTCTGTCCATTCAACATTAAATAAGCCTTTAAAAAAGGATTAATATTTCCATCCATAACTGCATCTACATTACCAGTTTCATGAGCAGTTCTTACATCTTTCACTAATTTATAAGGATGCATCACATAATTTCTAATCTGACTTCCCCATTCATTTTTCATTTTATTAGCTTCAATATCTGCACGAGCAGCTAACCTTTTTTGTAATTCGATTTCGTATAATTGGGATTTAAGCATTTTCATTGCAGTTGCTCTATTATCATGTTGAGAACGTGAATTAGAACAAGAAATTTGAATTCCTGTAGGTTTGTGAGTTAGTTGAACTTTAGTTTCTACCTTATTTACATTTTGTCCGCCAGCACCACTTGATCTTGCTGTAACAATTTCGATATCTGCAGGATTTATGTCAATTTCTATAGAATCATCAGCAACTGGAAAAACATATACAGAACCAAATGTTGTATGACGTTTTGCATTTGAATCAAAAGGAGAAATACGAACCAATCTATGAACGCCATTTTCACCTTTTAGCCAACCAAAAGCATAATCACCATCAATTTCTAGAGTAATCGTTTTAATTCCTACAACATCACCAGCTTGATAATTAAGCGTTTTTAATTTAAAACCTTGCTTTTCTGCCCACATCGTATACATTCTTGAAAGCATCTCTACCCAATCACAACTTTCTGTTCCGCCAGCGCCAGCAGTAATTTGTATCGTTGCAGAAAAAGAATCTCCTTCTTCAGAAAGCATATTTTTAAATTCAATATCTTCTAAAAAAGTACTCGTTTTTTCAAATTGTTCAGTAATCTCGTTTTCATCAACTGCATCTTCTTTGTAAAAATCATACAAAACAGCTAAATCTTCACTCATAGATTTAACTGAGTTATAATCTTCTACCCATTTTTTCTTAAACCGAAGTTCTTTCATTAAAACCTCAGCCTCTTTTGGATTATTCCAAAAATCTGGATTCGCAGTTTTTTCCTCTTCGTTGCTTATTTGTATTAATTTTTGATCAATTTCTAAATACGTTTTTAGCTTCTCTACACGTTCAGAAATATTTTTCAATTGGTCTTGTGTCATCATAATCAACACAAAAATAACCTAATTATTTACACATACTAATTTGTTTTATAAATTACTAAAATGATTTTTTCTATTTTTATAGAAATATTTTAAATGATGAAAAAACTAACCACACTTATTTTACTTCTTGCATTTTCTTTAACCGGATTTTCACAATTTTTTGAAGGAAAAAAAGGGATAAAAAAATACAATGGATTTGTTCCTTCTTATTATGATGAAAACGAAGACAAAATTTATTTATCCATAAATAAAATTAATAAAGAATTTTTATATGTTACCGCATTATCACAAGGAATTGGTTCTAATGATATCGGTTTAGATCGTGGGCAATTAGGTGGTGGAGTAGTTGTAAAGTTTATCAAAGTAGGTAATAAATTATTATTAATTCAGCCTAATCAAGATTTTAGAGCCATCACAAATAATAAAGAAGAGAAACAATCTGTTAAGGAAGCATTTGCTAAATCTGTATTGCATGGTTTTAAAATAAAAGAAACAAAAAATAGTAACTATTTAGTTGATGCAACTGATTTTTTAATGCGAGATGCACATGGAGTATCCAATAGATTAGCAAGAAATAAGCAAGGAAGTTATAAGTTAGATAAAAGTAAATCTGCCTTTTATTTAGAAAGAACAAAATCATTTCCTAAGAATGTAGAATTTGATGTAATGCTTACTTTTTCAGGAAAGCCAAAAGGATATAATATTAGAAGTGTCACTCCAAATGCAAGTTTAGTTACGGTTCACCAACATCATTCTTTTGTTGAATTGCCAGATGCAAATTACAAAACAAGAAGATACGATCCACGTTGTGGTTCTTGGCAAATGAGCTATTTAGATTATGCAACACCAGTTGATAAACCGATAGCAAAACGTTTTATTTATCGACATAGATTGGAAAAGAAAAATCCATCCGCAAAAATTAGTGAAGCAAAAGAACCTATTATTTATTATTTAGATAGAGGTACGCCAGAACCTGTTCGTTCAGCTTTATTGGAAGGCGGACGTTGGTGGAATCAAGCATTTGATGCAATTGGTTATAAAAATGCTTTTCAAGTTAAAATGTTACCCGAAGGAGCAGATCCTCTTGACGTTCGATATAACATGATTCAATGGGTGCATCGTTCTACACGTGGTTGGAGTTATGGTGGTAGTATTTCTGATCCCAGAACAGGAGAAATTATTAAAGGACATGTTAGTTTAGGCTCGTTACGTATTCGTCAAGATTTTTTAATTGCACAAGCCCTGCAAGCTCCTTATAAGTTTAACGATTCTAATGATAGATTTGCCTTAGATATGGCAATAGCTAGAATTAGACAATTGTCTGCGCATGAGATTGGACATACTTTAGGTTTTGCTCATAATTTTGCAGCAAGTACTAATAATAGGTCTTCTGTGATGGATTATCCGCATCCGAAATTGAGTTTAAAAAATGGTAGTATTGATTTTTCTGATGCGTATGATGATAAAATTGGTGCTTGGGATAAAGTTGTTGTAGCCTATTCTTATCAAGATTTTGTTGGTGATGAAGAACCGCAATTACAGAAAATTTTAAAAGATGCTTTTAGTAGTGGTTTACGATATATTTCTGATCAAGATGCAAGACCAAAAGGGAGTGCTCATGCCTATGCTCATTTGTGGGATAATGGAGAAAATCCTGCTGTTGAATTAGAAAATGTATTAGAAATTAGAAAAAACGCGATTCAAAAATTTTCAACAGATAATATTCGTTCAAAAGAAGCATATTCAGTTTTAGAAGATGTTTTTGTTCCATTATACTTTTTTCATCGCTATCAAACAGAAGCTGCGGTTAAATTAATTGGAGGATTAGATTATTCGTATGCAGTAAAAGGATCAAATCAACCTATTGTTAAACGTGTTGATGGTAAAAAAGAACGAAAAGCATTGCAATCTATTTTAAAAACAATTGATGTAAATGAAATAGCAATTCCCAAACATTTACTATCACTTTTTCCACCAAGAACCTATGGTTTTGGCAGAACAAGAGAATCTTTTAAATCTAAAACAGGAGTAGCTTTCGATCCATTTGGAGCTGTTCAAACCGCCAGTCAATTTTCATTAAGTTTTTTATTGCATCCAGAAAGAGCGAATAGATTGGTGCAACATAAAAGTTTAGAAAGTTCTCAATTAGGATTAGCAGAAGTTTTAGATACGTTGATAAAAGCATCTTTTGAGAAAAATTATAAAGATTCATATCATAAAGGGTTGCAAGAAATCATAAAAACGGAAGTTTTAAACGCGATGTTTGTTTTGGCTGCTAATAAGAATATTTATCCGCAAGTAAGATCGATTTTAAATACTAAATTTACTAATCTGATGTTAAAAGAAATTGGTAGTCAGTATGCAGAAATGATTGTTAATTTTAAAAAGAATCCATCTAAATACTCCAAAGTAACAGCACCAAAAATTCCAGATGGTTCACCAATTGGGAACGATTATAAATATTAAACACGAGTAGTATAGATGATAATAGATTTAATTTCTGATACCGTAACTAAACCAACAAAAGGAATGTTGGATGCAATGATGACAGCAAATGTTGGTGATGATGTTTTTAAAATGGATCCTACCACCAATGAGTTACAAGAAAAAGCAGCAGCTATGTTTGGAATGGAAGATGCGTTGTTTTTTCCATCTGGCACCATGGCAAATCAGGCTGCAATAAAAATTCATACACATCCTGGAGATAAAATGTTTTGCGATAAATGGGCACATGTCTATAATTATGAAGGGGGAGGAGCAGCTTTTAATTCAGGAGTAACATCTCATTTAATTGATGGAAATAGAGGAATGTTTACTGCTAATCAATTAGAAAAAGCAGTAGCTGGTAGAGCGGATATTCATGTTCCATATAATCGTTTGGTTTGTATTGAAAACACAACGAATAAAGGAGGTGGAGCTTGTTGGGACTTTTCAGAATTAGAAAAAATAAAACAAGTAGCTTCTGCTAATAATTTAGCATATCATTTAGACGGAGCTCGTTTGTTTAATGCATTAGTCATTAAAAAAGAAAGCTCGAAACAATATGGAACTTTATTTGATACCATTTCTATTTGTTTGTCAAAAGGATTAGGAGCCCCAATCGGTTCTATTTTGTTAGGCTCAAAAGAAGATATAGCTAAAGCCTTACGTGTAAGAAAACTGTTTGGAGGTGCCATGCGACAAGTTGGATATTTAGCTGCAGCAGGAATTTATGCTTTAGATAATCATATAGATCGTTTAGCTGAAGATCATTTAAAAGCTAAAGAAATTGGGAATGTTTTAGAAAACTGTTCGTATGTTACAAAAATAGAAGCAATAGAAACTAACATCGTTATTTTCTATGTTGATGAATCTATTGGTGATACTAATTTCATCAATAAAATGAATGAAAAAGATATTTTGTTAACTCCAATGGGTGAAGGTAAAATCAGGATAGTAACGCATTTAGATTATACAGATACAATGCATGAGAAATTACTTTCTGAACTTCAAAATTTTTAGAAATAGAAGCGAACTATGGGCGTAATTGGTGACGCGTATATAGATTGATTTTCATCATATAAAACATCATATCTAAACCCAAAAGCGAAACGTCCTTTATTATAAGCTGCACCAATATATAATGCAGGGAAATTTAAATTGGTTTTTGTATTTATGTTTGTCTGAGTTGCCCAAAGTTGCTCATATTCCCCTGAAAGTTGAATGTTTACAACAGGAATTTGATATAAAGAAATTAAACTAATTCCGTAAATGTTTGTTGAAACAGTTCCTAATTCACTATAGGTATAATTTAAACCAGCACCTAAGGCAAAACCATTCTCAAAATCATAGACTGCGCTTGGTGATAATAAAATTGTTGTATTGCTTCCAAAGCTTAATCCAAATCCACCACCAAAACGTACATTATCCCAAAAAGTAGATTTTTGTTGCGAAAATCCGAATAATGAAATACTTAAAAACAGTAATAAAATTACTTTTTTCATAAAAAATAAATTAATTTAACTCCTCTAATTTAGCCAATTCTTTGTGATTTCTTTTCAATTTTCTTAATAAAATTCCATATAGTAATTGATAAATAAGTAAAAATAAACCTATAGCAACAATAGTAAAAATAACCATACCTATAATAAAAATGTAAATTTTATCATGGGGTATTCCATCAATACCTTTATTAACAATTGCAATTGTAACTACTGTAATTATTATAAAAAGATAGCTTAGATTAAATAAAACATATTGCTTAACAGTTCTTCTTGTTTTTATAATTTTACTCATTAAGTCTTTTGTAGTTTCAATAACTGATATCCTTTTATAATTTAAATAAAACTTTACTAGAAAGTAAAATAGAATTATATAACCAATAACAAGTGAAACTTTGTAAAAGCTTTTTAAATTTAAGTCTTCGTAAGCTTTATTTGTTTTTTCTAAATCGAAAAAGAAATAAGAACATTGAAAAACAACAAATTCTATAATACTAATAATAAATATCCATTTCACAATAGACGATGAGCGGGAATGAGCCATTTTATAAATATCAACTTTAGAAACAGTATCGTTTTCTTTTGGTTGATTTTCCCAAGCTTTTTTATAAGTATCTAAATCCATAATTTATGGGTTTAATATGTTTTTTAATTTCTCTTTTGCTCTATTCATTTTTACTCTTGCATTTACTTCAGAAATTCCTAGGGTGGCAGAAATTTCTTTATAAGGTTTGTTTTCTAAGTATAAGAATATGAGTGCTTTATCAATATCTCCTAATTTTCTAATCGCATTATACAATGCTTTTAATTGTAACTCTTCTGTATCATCATAATCAACAGATTTTATTTTATAAGCATAATCTGTAATATCTTGTGTTTTTACTGTTCTAGTGGATTTTCTGTATAAAGAAATAGCTGTATTTAAAGCAACTCTATACATCCATGTACTAAATTTTGCATCACCTCTAAACTTTGCGTAATTTTTCCAAAGTTGAATGGTGATTTCCTGAAACAAATCATTGTGTGCATCTTTATTAGTTGTGTAAATCCTACACACTTTATGAGCAATATTCTGATTTTGCTCAAAATCCGCTAAAAATTTAATTTCTAACTCCTTCTGCACTCGTTTGGTTTCGTTTAATTGATAAGTAGCGTAAATGTAAAAATTGTTACAAGAAATAATATATTTTATTAAGAATAATTATAATTCTGTATATTTGTTAAACTTTAAATTAAAAAAGTTGAACAATATTAAAAAATTCTTTACAATAAAGGATCTTGAAAATATTTCAGGAATAAAAGCGCATACCATTAGAATTTGGGAGAAAAGGTACAACCTTTTATCACCTCAAAGAACTGATACTAATATTCGATATTATTCACCTGAAAGTTTACAAAAACTATTGAATGTTGTTTTATTAAATAAAAATAATTTTAAGATTTCTAAGATCGCTCAACTCAGTAATGACTCAATTGAAATAAACGCAAGAGAGTTAGCATTTAAAATAGCTGTTAATGACGAAGCAATTAATTCATTTAAGTTAGCAATGTTTCAATTTGATAAAGTATTATTTAATAATACCTACAATAAGTTGTTACACAAAAAGACGTTTAGAGAACTGTTTAAAGATGTATTTATTCCTTTTTTAAATCATATTGGATTGTTGTGGCAGACAAACACATTATTACCTGCTCATGAGCATTTTATCTCAAATTTAATTTCTCAAAAAATTCAAATAAATACAGAAAAGCTAGAATATTCTACGAGTAATACTGATATAACTTATGTGTTATTTTTACCAGAGAATGAAATTCATGAATTGGGTTTATTATATCTAAATTATGAACTGGTTTTAAGAGGATATAAAACAATCTATTTAGGACAAAGTTTACCATTAAATAACCTTAATTATTTTTTTGAAAGTGATACAGATATTTGCTTTATAACATCGATGACAGTAATGCCTTATGATGATAAAGTAAACGATTATTTTTACGAAGTAGAAGATATATTAAAAGATACAAATCATAAATTTATAGCTATTGGAAAAAAAGCGATGGATTTAAAAGAAATTATATTTAAATCGAACATACATGTTTACCCATCACTTATTGATGTGTTAAAATATTTGTAATATTTTTTTTGAACATAGTATTTTTGTTTAAATATTTTATATATTTATTAAACAAAAAATAAATGAATAAAAAAGTCTCCATAATTGGCTCAGGATTTTCATCTTTAGCAGCATCTTGTTATTTAGCAAAAGCAGGCTATGATGTGACTGTTTATGAAAAAAACTCAACTGTTGGAGGTAGAGCACGACAATATAAAAATGAAGGTTTTACTTTTGATATAGGTCCAACTTGGTATTGGATGCCAGATGTTTTTGAACGTTTTTTTGCCGACTTTGGAAAAAAACCGTCAGATTATTATCATTTAAAAAAATTAGACCCGGCATATCAAGTATATTTTGATATAGAAGATACAATTACAATTCCAGGTAATTTAGAGGCAATTTATCAGATTTTTGAAGAGGAAGAAGTTGGAAGTAGTAAACATTTAAAAAAGTTTTTAGATACTGCAAAAGGAAATTATAAAGTTGCCGTTGAAAATTTAGTTTATCAGCCAGGGGTCTCTCCATTTGAATTAGTAAACTATGATACAATTATTCGTTTAAATCAAGTTTTTAATAACATTAGAAATCAGGTTAGAAAAAATATAAAAAGCCCAAAACTTATTAAAATATTAGAATTTCCTGTACTATTTTTAGGTGCTAAACCTCAAACAACACCTGGTTTATATAATTTCATGAATTCGGCAGATTTTGGTTTAGGTACATGGCATCCAGAAGGTGGAATGTATAAAGTTGTTGATGCTATGGTTACTTTGGCAAACAGTTTAGGGGTGAATTTTATAACAAACGCAGTCGTTCAAGAAATAACAACTGATTCACTTGGAAATGCTTCAGGTTTAATTGTTAATAATGAGACTGTTGCTTCTGATATTGTTTTAAGCGGTGCAGATTATCATCATACAGAAACATTATTGCCACAATATTTAAGACAATATTCAGAAAAGTTTTGGAGTAAAAAAACCTTTGCTCCATCATCACTTTTATTTTATGTAGGTTTTGATAAAAAATTAGATAATATAGAACATCACACTTTATTTTTTGATACAGATTTTGATGTTCATGCAGAAAGTATATATGACACCCCCAGTTGGCCTAAAGATCCTCTGTTTTATGCAAGTTTTCCTTCAAAAACAGATGATTCTTTTGCGCCAATAAATAAAGAAGCTGCAACATTTTTAATTCCTTTAGCACCAGGAATTGAAGATACGCCAGTTTTAAGAGAAAAATATTTTAATATTATAATTAATAGATTAGAAAAATTAACCAATCAAAAAGTTAAAGATTTTATTATCTTTAAGCAATCCTATTGTGTAAATGATTTTATAACCGATTACAATTCTTATAAAGGAAATGCATACGGATTAGCCAATACACTTTTACAAACAGCTTTTCTTAGACCAAAAATTAAAAGCAAAAAAGTTAAAAATCTGTTTTTTACAGGTCAACTAACGGTGCCAGGTCCTGGAGTTCCACCGTCATTGATTTCAGGAAAAATTGCGGCAGATTTAATAATAAAAAACCAATAAAATGAAAGCACTATTTGATCAAGTATCAGAAAATTGTAGTAAGCTAGTTACTAATAAATATAGTACTTCTTTTTCTTTGGCGGTAAAAATGTTGTCCCCAAAAATTAGAACTGCTATTTATAATATATACGGATTTGTAAGATTTGCAGATGAAATTGTAGATACTTTTCATGAGTATGATAAAGAAGATTTACTATTAGATTTTGAAAATCAATATTATGCAGCTTTACACCAAGGAATTAGTTTAAACCCAATTTTAAACGCTTTTGTAGCTACTGTAAAAAAGTATGATATTACTGACGATATGGTACAATCGTTCTTAAAAAGTATGAAAGCAGATTTGTATAAAACAACATATAAAACGCAAAAAGAATATGACGAATATATTTATGGTTCTGCGGATGTTGTTGGTTTAATGTGCTTAAAAGTTTTTGTAAATGGTGATGATGCTAAGTATAATGAACTAAAGTTTGCAGCAATGAAATTAGGTTCTGCATTTCAAAAAGTTAATTTTTTAAGAGATTTAAAAGATGATTTTGAATTATTAAACAGATCTTACTTTCCTAATGTCGATTTAAAACAATTAGATACAGCATCTAAAGACAAAATTATACAAGAGATTGAACTAGATTTTGATTTAGCTTTTAAAAACGGAATATTAAAATTACCAGTTGAAGCAAAATTTGGCGTATATATGGCTTATAGATATTACAGACGCTTATTAAAAAAATTAAAGAAAACACCTTCAGCTAAAATAATGGATACTAGAATTAGGATTTCTAATCCAATGAAAATAAACTTATTAGCTAGAAGTTATGTGAAATATAAATTAAATTTGATATAAATGTTACAATTTATACTAATTACAATTTTTACGTTTTTAACCATGGAAGGAATTACCTGGTGTACACATAAATATGTAATGCATGGTTTTGGTTGGTTTTTACATGAAGATCATCACCAGCCAGGCTATCCACATGTTTTTGAAAAAAACGATGCTTTTTTTATTGTCTTTGCAATTCCAAGTATATTGCTTTTTTATTTCGGAATTAGACCTGAGTTAAACTTTTTGTTTTTTATAGGATTAGGGATTTTATGCTACGGAATTGCGTATTTTTTAATTCATGATGTATTAATTCATAGACGATTTAATTGGTTTAAAAACACCAATAATCAATATTTAAAAGGGTTAAGAAAAGCACATAAAATTCATCATAAACACCTTGACAAACCTGACGGTGAATGCTTCGGGATGCTATTTGTTCCTTTTAAATACTTTAAAAAAGTACAGTGAAAGAATATCTATATCTCATATTAAATTTAGGAAGTTTAAGTATTCCGTTATTGTATAGCATTTTTGAAAAAAAGTTTCACTTTATTAAATATTTTAAAATTGCATGTATAAGTATTGGTTTAGTTGCCATTCCTTTTTTGATT
Source organism: Lutibacter sp. Hel_I_33_5 (assembly GCF_007827455.1). Classification (NCBI taxonomy): domain Bacteria; kingdom Pseudomonadati; phylum Bacteroidota; class Flavobacteriia; order Flavobacteriales; family Flavobacteriaceae; genus Lutibacter; species Lutibacter sp. Hel_I_33_5. The sequence continues at coordinate 450,364 of NZ_VISM01000001.1, read as the reverse complement.
TGGGATGCATTATTTACTCATTATGGAATTTGGGGTTTTAATGCTGATTATCATATGTCAATTAACATTCTAAAAATGCCACTAGAGGAGTGGCTATTCTTTTTCTGTATTCCTTTTGCTTGTTTGTTTACACATGAGGTTTTAAAATTTTATTTACCAAATCTGAAGCTATCTAAAAAAGCAACTTTTTTTTTATGTTCAATGATAATATTGACCATAGGAGTTTTGTTGATTTTAAATTTCGGAAAATGGTATACGACTGTAAATTTTAGTTTCTTTTTACTTTTACTATGTTACGGATTAAAAATGCATATTGAAACTTTACAAGTTTATTTACCAAGTTTTTTGGTCATACTAATTCCGTTTTTTATCGTAAACGGAATTCTAACAGGCAGTTTTATTGACGAACCTGTTGTATGGTATAATAATGAAGAAAACATAGGTTTAAGACTCTTTACAATTCCATTTGAAGACATTTTTTATGCATTTACAATGTTGTTTTCTACCCAATTAATTTTCAATTATTTAAAGAAGAAAAATTATGAATACTAAAGTAGTAAGATTTATCATTTTTCTTTTTTTTAATTTCTTAGCATTAGGAATTGGTGTTGTTTTAATGGAAAATGGACCAAGAACCGAATGGTATACAACATTAAATCAGGCTCCATGGACGCCCGAAAATTGGGTGTTTGGTGCAGCATGGTCTTCAATAATGCTTTGTTTTTCATTTTATATGACAAAATTAAGTTATGAATATGATTTTTCAGACAAAAAGCTAATCACTTTATATTCTGTTCAATGGATTTTAAATATAAGTTGGAATTATATTTTCTTCAATCAACATCAAACCGAAATAGGGTTAGTTTCTATAACAGTTTTATGGTTGCTGATTGGTTATTTTACTTTTAATCATATTAAACAATTAAAGTATTCAACATTATTAATTGCTCCTTATTTAGTTTGGATGACAATTGCAACAAGTTTAAATGCATACATCGTATTTTATAATTAAAACTATTTATGCTTCATTTTAAAAAACATTCAGGGATTTATACGTTAGAAACTGAACAGGAATTAAAAATACCTTTAGAAGAAGCATGGGACTATTTTTCGTCACCAGAAAATTTAGCCAATATTACACCTAAATCAATGGGGTTTAATATCACTTCTAAAGTAGATAAAAAAGCGTATCAAGGACAAATTATTACTTATAAGGTTTCTCCAGTTCCATTTATAAAAACAAATTGGGTAACAGAAATAACCCAAGTGAAAGAAAACGATTTTTTTATAGATGAACAACGTTTTGGACCCTATAAAATGTGGCATCACGAACATTGGTTTGAAGAATTAGCAAACGGAAATACATTTATGAAAGATAAAATATCCTATAAAATTCCGTTTGGCTTTTTAGGGCATATTGCACAAGCAATTTTTATTAAAAAACAATTGAAAAGCATTTTTGAATATCGCTATATAACTTTAGAAAAGATGTTTAATGGCAAATAGTGTTGTTCTATTTTGGTTTAGAAGAGATTTACGATTAGAAGATAACGCAGCATTATCAAAGGCTTTAAAATCTAACCATAAAGTAATTCCTATTTTTATTTTTGATGATGAAATTCTAGATAAACTACCCAAAGAGGACGCTAGAGTTTCTTTTATTTATGAAACATTATCAAAAATAGATAGCGAATTAAAAAGTAAAGGTTCTTCTCTATTCATTAGAAAAGGAAATCCGCTAGAAATTTGGAAAGACCTTACTTTAGAGTTCGATATTCTTAGTGTTTATACTAATAAAGATTATGAACCTTATGCCATAAAAAGAGATAATCTGGTCATGGAGTTTTTAAAATCAAACGCTATTGATTTTTTCAGCTATAAAGATCAAGTCATTTTTGAAGAAAATGAAATTGTAAAAGATGATGGTTTACCATATACGATTTATACGCCCTATAAAAATAAGTGGCTTAAAAAGTTTGATAATGTCAATGATATAAAAGAATATCAAATTGAATCCTCTAACTTTTATCTAATTAATGAAGAATTTCCTGCTTTAAAATCACTGGGGTTTTCTGAAACTAAAATTAAAGTAAAACCCTATAATTTATCATTTTTAGAGAATTATGATAGTATAAGAGACTTCCCAGCAATAGATCAAACATCTTATTTATCTCCTTATTTACGTTTTGGTCTAGTTAGTTCTAGAAAAATGGTAAAGTTTGCCCTGAAAACCAATGCTACTTTTTTAAACGAACTAATTTGGAGAGAATTTTTCATGCAAATATTATATCATTTCCCTAAAGTTATCACTAATAATTTTAAGAAAAAATATGATGCAGTTCCATGGAGAAATAATGAAGATGAATTTAATAAGTGGTGTAATGGTGAAACTGGTTACCCAATGGTTGATGCAGGTATGCGTCAACTAAACAAAACGGGTTATATGCATAATAGAGTTAGAATGATCACCGCTGGTTTTTTATGTAAACATTTATTAATTGATTGGCGTTGGGGCGAAGCTTATTTTGCAGAAAAATTGCTAGACTATGATTTATCAGCAAATAATGGAAATTGGCAATGGGCAGCTGGAACTGGTTGCGATGCTGCTCCATATTTTAGAGTCTTTAATCCATCAGAACAATTAAAAAAGTTTGATAAAGAGTTGATTTATATTAGAAAATGGATCGAAGATTTTGATGAATTAACCTATCCTCAACCTATGGTAGAACATAAATTTGCAAGAAATAGAGCCATAGAAACTTATAAAAAAGCATTAAATAGTTAACTATCTACAATTCATCCAAAAAAAAATACAGTTCGGTAATTTATAATTTCAAAAACTACAGTCTCATTGCATCTTTGTCCTGTAATTAATCAATAAAAACAGAAATTATGAAAATTTTACTACCAATTTTAATCGCAGCAGCATTATTTTTATCAGAAAATATTACCGCTCAAAATCAAACTATTACTGCAACAGTAATCAATGCAACTTCAGACAAAGGAAATGTAAGTTATGCTTTATATGATAAAGATAGCTTCATGAAAAAACCACTTCAAGGAAAATTATCTAAAATAGAAAACGGAAAAAGTATCGTTGTTTTTGAGAATGTTACTGAAGGTGAATATTCAATTATTTGTTATCATGATAAGAATGAAAACGGAATAATGGACTTTAATGGTAGAATGCCAATAGAAGATTTTGGATCCTCTAATAATGTAATGGCATATGGACCTCCACAATTTAATACTTCTAAGTTTACAGTTTCTGATAAAGATGTATCTTTAGAAATCAAATTTTAGAAAACGAACTTTAAAATTAATCCGAATGTCAATAAACACAACAATGTATTCAAAAAAAGAGTTAAAGAACGATTTGCTAGTATGCTTAAAAGTAGCATTAGTATTTGCCTTGATCTTTGTTGTAATTAATCGAGACTTTTCTTTAGAATCTATCGGAAATACTTTTTTAATTTCATCTATGTATTCCTTTGGTTTAGGTTTAGGAAACGGATTAATAAATAAGTGGTTAAGTAAAAAATGGAGTTGGATTACTCAAACCAATCAAAGAGTTTGGGCAGCTGTAGTCTCAACAATAATATACACCTGTATTGTAGTGTTTTTGATTCAGTATATACAATATGTGCTCATTTTTGGACATGATTTTGATAATATTATAACAAAAGACTGGGTGTATTTATCTTACTTTTTCGGAGTTGTTATTTCGTTAGGAGTTGCTACTTTTTTCCATGCAAAAGGTTTTATGCACAATTGGAAAGCTTCTTTTAAGCAAGAAAGTACACAACAACAAATTGTTGCTAAAACAGAAACAGCAAAGTTCGAAACATTAAAAAGTCAGTTAGATCCACACTTTTTATTCAATAGTTTAAATGTTTTAACTTCTTTGATTGGCGAAAATCCAAATCAAGCAGAAAAATTTACTACCAAACTTTCTAAAGTATATAGATATGTATTGGAACAACGTAATAAAGAGCTGGTTCCATTAAGTGAAGAATTACATTTTGCTAGAACCTATATGGAATTATTACAAATGCGTTTTGAAGATGCTGTAAAGTTTAATATACCAACAGAAATAGGGGATTCCGATTTAAAAATTGTGCCTTTATCATTACAGCTATTATTAGAAAACGCAGTAAAACACAATGTGGTTTCATCAACAAAACCATTAGAAATAAACATTTTTGAAGAGAATGGATTTCTTCAAATTCAGAATAACATCAATCCGAAAGAAGCTATAGGTAAAAGCACCAAAGTTGGATTAAGAAATATTGCCGATAGATATGGTTTAATTACCGATAAAACCCTGCAAATAACAAACAATAACAAAACATTTACAGTGAGTTTACCACTGTTAAGAAAAACAAATAACATGACCTATAATACAAACGATTTAGAAAACAGCAAATATGTTAAGGCTATAGAGAGAGTAGAAAAACTAAAAGAGTTTTATCAAAACTTAGTTTCATACTGTTTAGTAATTCCTTTTTTAATATTTATAAACTTAAATACTGCACCACAATTTCAATGGTTCTGGTTTCCAATGATAGGTTGGGGTATAGGATTATTATTTCACTTTTTAGAAGTAAATAACTACAGTATATTTTTAGGAAAAAACTGGGAAGATCGTAAAATTAAAGAAATGATGGATAACAATAAAAAGTTTTAATACAATGGATAACCGTTATACAGAAGAGCAGCAATATATTAAAGCTAAAGAGCAAGTAAAAAAAATAAAAGGATTTTATGCTCATATAGTAGTAACACTTTGTGTAGTTCCGTTTTTAATTTTTATCAACCTTTATGTAACACCAGAATTTCATTGGTTTTGGTTCCCTATGGGTGGATTAACCATGAGCATCGTTTTTCACTGGTTTAGTATTTTTGGTTTTGAAAAATTCGGCTTTGGAAAAGATTGGGAAGACCGTAAGATTAAAGAGTTTATGAATAATAATAATTAATAAGATGGAAAGAGATTATACAAAAGAACATCAATATATAAAGGCAAAAAAACGCGTAGAAAAGATAAAAGGATTTTACTGGCATGCAATATCCTATGTTATGGTAAACCTATTCTTATCTGGGATTATCGTTTTTGGAATGATGAGTGACGGTAACGAAACATTCTTTGAAGCAGTCAATAATTTTGGTGTGTATTCTACTTGGGTATTTTGGGGAATTGGATTATTCTTTCATTGGTTAGGTGTTTTTGGATCAAAAGCTTTTTTTAGTAATAATTGGGAAGAGCGTAAGATTAAAGAATATTTAGATAACGATAAATCGTAAACTGATGAATACTAAAATTACACAAGAGCAAAAACTAATTAGAGCGAAAAAGAAGGTAGCTTCTTTAAAAGGATATTATTTTCATTTAGCCATTTTTATTGTTGTTAATTCATTGATAATCTTTAGTAAGGTTACAAGAAATTTGGAAAATGGAGAAACCTTAGAAGAGGCGATTTATGATATAAATACCTTTGGTACATTGTTTCTTTGGGGCGTACCTATGTTATTACACACTTTTAAAATTACAGGCTTTGGATTTTTCTTCGGAAAAAAATGGGAAGAGAAAAAAATTAACGAATACTTAAACGATTAAAAATAAAGTTATGGAAGAAAAGTCAAATTTAGAACGATATAACAGCGCAAAAAAAAGAGTAGAAGACATTAAAAAATTTTACAAGCATTTAGTTGTTTATTTAGTGATTAACTTTGTGTTTATAGGAAGAAGGATTTATAAAGATATTATGTATGGAGATTCAATTATAGAAGCTTTTACAGATGTAAATAATTATCATTTCTTTTTTTGGTGGGGAGTTGGATTGATAATTCACGGAATTGTAGTTTTTGGTACACCAGACTTGTTTGGTAAAAACTGGGAAGAGCGCAAGGTTAAAGAATATATGAACGAGAAGTAGAGAGTGAAAGATTAAAAGAGATAAGAGAAAAGAAACAAGAAGAAAGACTCAAAATTTATGAATGTAATCATTATAGAAGACGAAAAACCCGCAGCTAGAAGATTGAATAGAATGTTGGCTGCTTTAGATATTGAAGTGCAAACCATGTTACATTCTGTAGAAGAGTCACTTAATTGGTTTCAAAACAATGAACATCCCGATTTAATCTTTTTGGATATTCAATTATCAGATGGATTATCCTTTGAGATTTTTGAAGAAATAGAGGTGAAGTCAGCTATCATTTTCACAACTGCTTATGACGAATATGCCTTAAAAGCATTTAAACTAAATTCTATCGATTATTTATTAAAACCGATTGATGAGGACGAATTAAAAATTGCTGTAGATAAGTTTAAAGAAAATCAACCTAAACAAACAGATTTACAGGTAAATATTGATGATATCAGAAAATTACTGATTAATCCCGTCGATAGAAAATTCAAAAAAAGATTTACCATAAAAATTGGTCAACATATTAAGATTATTCATGTTGATGAAATAGAATGTTTTTACTCAGAAAACAAAGCTACTTATATACAAACCAATGCCAACCGCAGTTATTTAATAGATCATTCTTTAGAGCACTGGCAAGAACAATTAGACCCAGAACAATTTTTTAGAGTTAATAGAACCTTTATTGTGCATATAAATGCTATAAAAGACATTATTTCATATACCAATTCTCGTTTACAGTTAAAACTACATACCTATTCAGATTCAGAAATTATTGTGAGTAGAGAGCGAGTAAAAGATTTTAAGAATTGGATTGAATAGTTTTTTAGGAAAAAGTCCTTAATGTAAAAGAGAAAAAAACTGTCATTTCAGAGAATTAGAACTGAGTAGTAATCTTAAGTTTATTAATAATATTTTTCACTAATTTAGCTATCACAATATTTGATAACTAAAATTAATATTGTTAAAAAAAATATATGAAAAAGCAGATTTTATTATTAGTAATTCTATTTTCTTTAAATGGGACATTTGGACAAGATAAGATGAAGGTTAAGTTTAGTAATGGAGAAGTTATGATTGGAGAATTTGAAATTAAAAGATTCTATCAACAAAATACTCATTTAATTTATAAAAAAAATAAAATGAAATATGATCTTGATTTTATTAATAACGTAATCGTTATTAATGGAAAAGATTCTACTAAATTTCACGTAATTTCTACTAAAAAGTATAAAAAATCAAAAAAAATAATTAAAAGATTAGGAGTGAAAAAATTAACTGGTGAAAATATTGAGTTGTTTTATGTCCCAACAACAATACATTCTTTTGGATTTGGATTTGGGTTTGGTGGAATGATGAATACTGTTGCAAGTGAATCAAGTGAGGCATTTTTGAAAAGAACAAATGATAAGATAGCTTATAATATGGGATATCTTTTTGGTGTAGGTCAGAGAGGAATAAAAAAGAGAGTACGAGAGTATTTTACAGATTGTCCAAAATTAATTGCACTTGTAAATAAAAATAAAATTCGAAAAAAAAACACTTTTGCAATTGCTGATTATTATGAAAAAAATTGTGGTGATAAATAATAGTATACCACATATTAACAATCTTATTAAACTATTCTATTAATTTATTTCACACGTTTTAAACTTTGATTATTTTTATTATTGATGAAAAAAAGTAATATCATTTTGTTCTTTATTTTCTTAATTACTTCATTAGTGTATTCACAAACTAATGTTGCAATTAAATTTAAAAATGGTACAGAAATACATGATTTAGTTAATTCTGACGGATTTAAAATAACATCATTAGAAAATAAAACAACTTATAATTCAGATAGTATATCAGAAGTTACAGTACATCATAGTAAAGAATCATATAAGTTTTATTTCCTAAATGCTAAAATTGATACTAGATATAAAAAAGATTTAAAAGTAATTGGAACTAAAGTATATTCAAAAGGAGAAATTGAAATTTTTGCAGTTCATTTTTATTTCATAGGCGATATTAAATACTTAAAGCCATTAAAAATTAATTATTCAAAACAAGAAGTCTATATAAGAAGAAAAAAGGATAAGTTTGTTTATAGCATTGGTTGTATTGATGGAATAGGTTGTAAGAATATTAAAAAAAGATTAAAAAAGTTTTTTTATGATTGCCCAAAATTAATTAAAGGAATGAGAAAAAATAAAATTAAAGATTGGGAGATATTAAAAATCGTAAATCTTTATTATTCTTTAATTAATGAATAACTTTATTACTTTTTATTTCACACGTTTTAAACTTTGATTATTTTTATCAAAATTTAGAATCATGAGTAGAAAGGAAGAATTTTTCGATTTCATTGCCAACGGTTATAAAACAAAAGGTGAGTTTTTAGAACTTGGAGCAGCAATGCTAGGTGAAGAGACCATAACCGATGCTATTGTAAAAATTCCTTTAAAAACTTTAAATCGTCATGGTTTAATAGCTGGAGCAACGGGAACAGGAAAAACAAAAACACTACAAGTGTTGGCAGAAAACTTGTCAGAAAAAGGCGTTCCAGTTTTATTAATGGATATAAAAGGAGATTTATCTGGTTTAGCACAACCAAGTCCTGGGCATCCAAAAATTGATGAACGACACGTAAAAATTGGTTTTCCCTTTGAAGCAAAAAAGTTTCCAATAGAAATCTTAACTATTTCAGAACAAAAAGGAGTAAAGCTGCGCGCAACAGTTTCAGAATTTGGTCCTGTTTTATTATCTAGAATTTTAGACTTAACTGAAACACAATCGGGTATTGTAGCAATCATCTTTAAATATTGCGATGATAATAAATTACCATTACTAGATTTAAAAGACTTTAAAAAAGTACTACAGTTTGTAACGCAAGAAGGAAAAGAAGAAATTCAAGCAGAATATGGTAGAATTTCTACGTCTAGTACAGGATCAATTTTACGTAAAATCATAGAAATAGAACAACAAGGAGGCGAGTTGTTTTTTGGAGAGAAATCTTTCGAAGTAGATGATTTAACAAGAATAGATGAAAACGGAAAAGGAATCATTTCTGTATTACGTTTAACCGATATTCAAGACAAACCAAAATTATTTTCAACCTTTATGCTACAATTATTGGCAGAGGTGTATGAAACGTTTCCAGAACAAGGCGATAGCGACAGACCAGAATTAATCATCTTTATAGATGAAGCGCATTTAGTGTTTAAAGAAGCTTCAAAAGCGCTGTTATCACAAATAGAAAGCATCGTTAAGTTAATTCGTTCTAAAGGAATTGGATTGTACTTTGTCACTCAGAATCCTAAAGATGTCCCAGAAGATGTCTTAGCACAATTAGGATTAAAAATTCAGCATGCATTAAGAGCATTTACAGCAAAAGACAGAAAAGCCATTAAGTTAGCGGCAGAAAATTATCCGAGTTCAGAATATTACGACACCAAAGAAGTCTTAACTCAGTTAGGAATTGGAGAAGCCTTTGTATCCGTTTTAAACGAAAAAGGAATTCCAACACCATTAGCAAGAACTATGTTGCGTGCACCTATGAGTAGAATGGATGTGTTAACAGATAGAGAAATTAAACAAGTGTTAGATAATTCTCGATTGATCCCTAAATACAATGATGAGGTAGATAGAGATAGCGCTTACGAATTGTTGAATAAGAAAATAGAAAAAATCAATAAAAAGAAAACTGCTGACGAAAAAAAGAAAGAAGAAGCAAAAACGAAAAGAAGATCGTCATCAACATCAAGAAGAAGCACAAGAATGAATCCTATTGTTAAAGTTTTAACAAGTGCAACATTTATAAGAGCTGCCTTCGGAATCCTTAAAAAAGTATTACGTTAACATACCAAAGAGAAAATAAAATCGTTTTTATTGGTATCTAAATCAAACTAAAAAAGAATGAAAAAAATATTGAATTATGTAGCTATTGCTTTAATAGCAACGTTAATTGTTAGCTGTGGAAATAAAGATAAATTTACAATTGCAAAAGGAAAAGTAGGCGGTTTAACTACAAAAACGACTATTCAGGAGTTAGAAACCATTTTTAAAAATGATTCCATCATTAAAAACCTAAGCGAAGGCTCTACAGGCGATAATTATTTTCAAGATGATGATGAGTATTTAGTATACGAAAAAGGAGGGAAGCACTTGTTAACTATTGTGCCTAGAGAACAATTAGATTCTACGTCAACTATAAAAAGTGTACAGATTTTCGATAATCGATATAAAACAGAAACAGGTTTGTCTTTGGCATCAACTTTTTTAAACGTAAACAATAATAATAAGATCAATAAAGTAGAAACTTCATTGGCATCTGCAACCTTGTTTATAGACGATCTAAACGCTACCATTGCTATCGATAAAGAAGAGTTAGGCTTAAAACAAACAAGCATGCAAAAAGTTACACCAGATCAAATTCCAGATTTGGCAAGAATTAAATCTTTAGTTGTTTGGTTTAATTAGGGCGTATTTTGTAAAAACAAAACCGCGCTTTCCATTATATCTTTTTATTTTGTTCTCGATACAAATTTGTTCATTCTTCTCAAATTTACTCGAACTGACAATAAAAAGGATGCCATTTCAATCGCTTACGCACTTAGTAGTATGAAAAAAAAATATTCAATTCAGAAAACACCATTTGTTGTACCAACAACAGATGGAAAGTTAATAGAAGAACATTTTGGGAATGCTACAGACGGAAATTCGCAAATAAGCATTGCACATATGATTGCGCCTCCAAAGTGGAGCGAACCTTTTCAAACACCAGAATTTGATGAATATACCTATATCATAAAAGGTAAAAAACAATTTATCATCGATGGTGAAACGGTAGTTCTAGAAGCTGGTCAATCCATTAAAATAGATAAAAATACCCGTGTTCAATATTCAAACCCTTTTGATAATGAATGCGAATATATTGCTATTTGTTTACCTGCTTTTTCTATGGATTTAGTCAATCGAGAAGAAGAATAGCATTCGTTAAAATTTTCCTAATCAGCGTTAAAATTTCTTTTATCACGTATTGTTTTATGTACTTTACAGTCATAAAATCAATTACTTATGCGTTTTAAAAATCTACTATTCTACATTTTCTGTTTATCATTTAGTGTTGTTTTTTTACAAGAAATACCCAATACGGACTACCGAATTTCTAAAGAAAATCCTTTTGGAAAATACAATCCGAAAGCTCCAAAACAAGTACAGGATTATGAAGAGTTGATTGGTGCATGTAATTGTAAATCAGAAAGAAGAAAACCTGATGGAACATGGGCAACACCTGTAAAAACAAAATGGACATGGAAATATATTATGAATGGTACTGCTGTGCAAGACATGACTTTAAAAGAAGATGGAAGTAATGGAGGAAGTATCCGTCAGTATAATAAAGATAGTTTAAAATGGTATGTACATTATTATTCGTCTAAAGTAGCATCGCCTAGATTAGGTGCTTGGTCTGGTAATAAAACAAAAGAAGGAAGTATTGTTTTATATAAAGATCAAAAAGCACCCAATGGAACCGACGGTTTTTCTAGACTTACATTTTATGACATCAGTAAAAAAGGCTACAAATGGATAGGAGAGTGGGTAGATAAATCCGAAACCGTTGTCTTTCCTTTTTGGAAAATAACCTGTATTAGAAATGATTAAAAATGAATATAGGAAGTAACATCGCAATTATTATAACAATCACTATTGCAATTACAGTAGGAGTTTATATTGCGATAAAACAACAAAATGAAAAGTAAGAAAACTACTTACTTCTTCTTTTACGAGCTAATAATGTATTTTTAAGCAACATTGCTATGGTCATTGGACCAACGCCGCCAGGAACTGGTGTAATATAAGCAGCCTTTTTAGCAACTTCATTAAAAGCAACATCACCAACTAAACGGAAACCTCTTTTCTTACTTGGATCTGCCATTCTAGTAATTCCAACATCAATTACAGTAACATTGTCTTTAACCATATCTGCTTTTAAAAACTCTGGAATCCCCAATGCAGCAATAATAATATCAGCTTGTAAAGTAATTTCTTTTAGATTTTTAGTTCTACTATGCGTAATGGTTACGGTAGCATTTCCAACCTTTCTTTTTTGAGATAGTAAAATACTCATCGGACTTCCTACAATATGACTTCTACCAATAACAACTACATTTTTACCTGAAGTTTCTACGTTATAACGATCTAATAATTCTAGGATTCCGAATGGAGTCGCAGAAATAAAAGTTGGTAAATTTAAAGCCATTTTCCCAACATTGGTAGGATGAAAACCATCAACATCTTTATCAGGATCAACTGCCATTAATATTTTTTGTTCATCAATATGCTTTGGTAAAGGTAACTGAACAATAAATCCATCTATATCGTTATCAACATTTAAAATAGCAATTTCATTTAGTAAATCTTCTTCAGTTGTATCTTCAGGTAGACGAATTAAAGTAGATTCAAACCCAACACGTTCACAGGCTTTTACTTTAGCATTTACATAGGTAATACTTGCACCATCACTACCAACAATAATTGCAGCAAGATGAGGTGTTTTTTCATCATTAGCTTTTAATTCTCTAACGTCTAATGCTATTTCTTCTTTAATATCTGCTGATGTCTTTTTTCCGTCTAATAAAATCATATTTTTTTTAATTACGAATTACGAATTAAGAATTCGTAATTTCTAATTCATAATTTTTACTTCATTCCTTTCATCATTTGCATCATTTTCTTTCCGCCACCGCCTTGCATCATCTTCATCATTTTACTCATTTGATTGAATTGCTTCATCAACTGGTTAATTTCTTGTATGGTTGTTCCAGATCCTTTTGCAATTCTCTTTTTTCTACTTGAATTTATTGATGCTGGTGTGCTTCTTTCCGAAGGCGTCATAGAATGAATAATCGCTTCAATACCTTTAAAAGCATCATCATCAATATCTACATCTTTCATAGCTTTTCCAGCACCAGGAATCATACCCACCAAATCTTTCATGTTACCCATCTTTTTGATTTGTTGAATCTGACTTAAGAAATCATCAAAACCAAACTGATTTTTAGCGATTTTCTTTTGTAGTTTTCTAGCTTCTTCTTCATCATATTGATCTTGGGCTCTTTCTACTAAAGAAATAACATCTCCCATTCCAAGAATACGATCTGCCATTCTATCTGGATGGAATATATCTATAGCTTCCATTTTCTCTCCAGTACCAATAAACTTAATTGGTTTATCAACAACAGATTTAATGGTTAATGCAGCTCCACCACGTGTATCACCATCTAGTTTTGTAAGAATAACACCATCAAAATTTAAAACATCATTAAAAGCTTTTGCAGTATTTACAGCATCTTGACCTGTCATAGAATCTACAACAAATAATGTTTCTTGTGGATTTACAGCTTTATGAATGTTAGAAATTTCAGTCATCATTTCTTCATCAACTGCCAAACGACCAGCCGTATCAATAATAACTACATTTTTACTATTTGCTTTTGCATGTTTAATAGCGTTTTGAGAAATTTCTACAGGATTATTATTTCCAACTTCTGCATATACTTCTACACCAATTTGTTCTCCAACTACTTGTAATTGATTAATTGCTGCTGGACGATAAACATCACAACCTACTAATAAAACATTTTTAGCTTTTTTAGTTGTTAAGAAATTTGCCAATTTTCCAGAAAAAGTAGTTTTACCAGAACCTTGTAAACCAGACATTAAAATTACAGTTGGAGATCCACCAAGGTTAATTCCTACGGTTTCTCCACCCATTAAATCAGTTAATTCATCCTTAACCAACTTTACCATTAATTGCCCAGGATTTAACGTAGTTAATACGTCTTGACCAATGGCTTTGGTTTGTACTCTTTTAGTAAATTCTTTGGCTATTTTAAAGTTTACATCAGCATCTAAAAGTGCTCTTCTAACTTCTTTTAGTGTTTCTGCAACATTTACTTCTGTAATTCTTCCATGACCTTTTAAGGTATGTAGGGCTTTATCTAATTTTTCGCTTAAATTATTAAACATGGTCTGCTTCAATTTTTAGAAGCACAAATATAGTAATAAGTCGTTAGTTGATTACTTTTAGAGGATAGATTTTTATATGATAAAGTTAATAATCTTTGGTAAGCGTTTCTAAATGATGTTCTGTATGATGTGCGGTCCACATCACAATTTCCCGTACTGGCATTTTTCCCATTAAAGGATGCGGTATAATTAGATTGTCTAAATTCTTATCCTTCCACTTGTTGGTTTTATGCTGTAATTTTTTATTCTGAATTTGTAACGAAGTTATTAACTGTTTTTTTTCTTCCAAAGTTGGTTTTCCTAGCTCTTTATTAAAAACTCTAGCTCTTTCTTTATTTGCATCTAACTTTTCTTGATATCGTTTTGCAACTTCATTGTAGGAACGTAAATCTCTATTAGAAACCCCAAATTTATATTTCAATAAAAATTTAGGAAAACCCATCGCCTTATTTAGCTTTTTTAATGAATCAACTAAATGAAGAACATGCTGCCCTGTTGTCCATCTTCCATCTGGACCAGCTATCCAATTTTCTTCTGGCTGATTTTCTAACCAATTAAATAATTTTTGATGTTTTTCTTCTAATGCGTCAACTATTTCATTTTTGTTCATACTATATCATATAAATAAATAGAAAGATACAACAATAAATTACAAATCTTCCGTAAAATGTTTTTTGTTTTTTCTTTGCTAAACTTATCATCATTATACTCTTTTGAAGCATTTTTTGCAACAGATAACGTATTCCAATCATCACCTAACAAAAGCTTTCCAAGAAAAACAATTTGTCCAACATGATACGAATAATGACATAACTGTCTATTTATTGCTTCAGTAATCGTGTGTCCTTGATTTCTTATGTAGATAATTTTTTCTAAATCATCTGTTTCTAATGAATTTATTGTTTCAAATAAACATTTCCAACCACTTTCCCAACAAGCAATTATTTCTTCTTTGGTTGTAAAAGAATTTACAAATTCATCATCTCTATTTCGCCAATCCTTTTCACCATCTTCAGTTAAGAAATTTGTCCATCTAGACAGCATATTCCCAGCTATATGTTTTACAATAATAGCAATAGAATTATCATCATTATTTGAAGTCCAAAATAGTTGATCTTCAGTTAATTGATTAAAAGTTTTGTCGCCAAGTGATTTATAATATTCAAATTGTTTTTTAGCGCTAGAAAGATAAGTTGTATTCATAAAAAAGAGCTGATAAAATATCAGCTCTAATTTACGACTTTTTGTTAAATCAATTTTTTGGAACAAACTCTAAAGCAATTCCATTTATGCAATGTCGCATACCTGTTGTTTCTTTAGGGCCATCTTTAAAAGAATGCCCTAAATGGCTTCCACAAGTATTACATTTTAATTCGGTTCTGGCATACCCAATTTTATAATCTACATCTAATTCTACATTTCCTTTTATGGCTCTATCAAAAGAGGGCCAACCAGTACCAGAATCAAATTTGTGTTCAGATTTATATAAAGGAGTTTTACATGCAGCACAGGTAAATGTTCCTTTTTTGTGATTTTTATTTAGCGGGCTTGTAAAAGGTCTTTCAGTTCCAGCTTCACGTAAAACATAATACTGTACTGGACTTAAAAGACGTTTCCATTCTGCATCAGTCTTTGTAACGGTATATTTTTTTTCTTCAGTTTTATTTTGAGCTTTGGTAGCACAACTCAATAAAATTCCAATAATAAAAAAGGCAACTAATTTCCTCATAAATTGATTCTTAACTGTTTTTTTGACGTTCATATAAAACCAAACTTACATAAGTTGTAAAAATAATTTTTAAGATTTATATAGAATACGTAACTTTAAGGAAATAATTAACGTATTTTTTTTGTGACTATTTTTAAGATTTGTGTCATAATTAATAACGATTTAATACCATAAAAAATGAAAAAATATTTAGCCATATTGTTTGTTTGTGTACTATTTATAGAATGTAGTACCGTACCAATTACAGGACGTAAGAGAGTGAATTTTGTAAGTGATGCACAAGTGTTACCTGCAAGTTTTGCACAATACAAAGGGTTTTTAGAGAAAAACAAATTGTCTGCCAATAGAGAAATGACAAATGAAATTAAGCAAGTTGGTAAAAATGTTTCTGCTGCTGTAGATAGATTTATGCGTGCAAATGGTATGCAGAGTGAAGCAAATTCTTATCGCTGGGAATTTAATTTAATAGATGATAAAACGGTAAACGCTTGGTGTATGCCAGGAGGAAAAGTAGTTTTTTATACCGGTATCATGCCGATTTGTGATAATATTGATGGTGTAGCAGCAGTGATGGGACATGAAGTTGCTCATGCTTTTGCTAAACATGGACAAGAGCGTATGTCATCAGCACAAGTACAACAACTAGGTGGAGTAGCACTTGCAATTGGAACTGCTGGGAGTAAAAATCCGCGTCAAGCTCAAATGTGGAATATGATTTATGGTGTAGGTTCTCAATTAGGAATGTTATCATTTAGTAGAACACACGAAACGGAAGCAGACAGATTAGGATTAGTTTTTATGTTAATGGCAGGTTATAATGGTGAAGAAGCTGCAGAAGTTTGGGTTCGTATGAGTCAACGAGCTGGATCTAAAAATGCGCCACCAGAATTTTTAAGCACACATCCATCAAATCAATCTAGAATTCAAGATTTAAAGGCATATTTGCCAACTGCCAAAAAGTTTGCAGAAAAATTTAATAAACAAGCAGAAATGCAATTGAATGGACAATAAATAAATACTTTTAGTATCTTGTAAGCCGTTCATTTTAATGAACGGCTTTTTTATTTTAAATCAACTCAAAACTAAACTAATGCTTAAAATAGGAGATAAGAAATTAATTAATGGATGGGCTTTTTATGATTGGGCAAATTCAGTGTATTCTTTAGTAATAAGTACCGCAATTTTCCCATTATATTTTAGTGCAATTACAGAAGGGAAAACAGTTTCTTTTCTTTGGATGGATTGGGAGCATCCAGATAGCTTGTACAGTTATGCGTTATCATTTTCTTTTTTAGTAGTAGCTCTTATTTCTCCAATATTATCAGGTATTGCAGATTATACAGGAAGCAAGAAAAAATTTATGAAGTTCTTTTGTTGGTTAGGAGGTTTGTCAGTTATGAGTTTATACTTTTTTGATGGAATTGATACAGTTTGGATTGGTATTGTATTTACTGTTTTGGCAAGTATAGGTTTTTGGGCAAGTATCGTTTTTTACAATGCATATTTGCCAGAAGTTGCACATCCAGAACAGCAAGATAGAGCCAGTGCAAAAGGGTTTATTTATGGATATTCTGGATCTGTTATTTTGTTGATCATTAATTTAATAATGATTCAAATGCCAGATTTATTTGGTATAACAACAGGAATGGCTTCACGTATTTCATTTGTACTAGTTGGGATTTGGTGGATTGGTTTTGCCCAAGTCACTTTTAAAAGATTGCCTAATGATATATATAACAAACAACCCGATAATGATTATATCTGGAAAGGATATAGAGAATTAAAAATTGTTGCTAAAGAAGCAATGAATTACCCAACTTTAAAACGTTTTTTAATAGCATTCTTTTTATTAAGTATTGGTGTGCAAACTATTATTTTAATGGCTGCTATCTTTGGATCTTCAGAATTAGGTTTACCAGCAATAAATATGATAATTACAATTTTATTAGTTCAAATTGTGGCGATATTAGGCGCTTTACTTTTTTCAAGGTTGTCAGAAAAATGGGGAAATATTAAAGCCTTAAAAGTTACTTTAGGTATTTGGACATTAGTTTGTTTTAGTGCTTTTATGTTAGATAAAAGTCAAGAAAATGTAGCATTATATTTTTATGGGTTAGGAGGGATGTTAGGTTTGGTACAAGGAGCAATTCAATCATTAACAAGATCTACGTATTCTAAATTATTACCAGAAACTGAAGACCATGCCACTTATTTTAGTTTTTATGATGTAACAGAAAAAATAGCAATTGTATTAGGGACTTTAGTTTATGGAGCGTTATATGCGTTAACTGACTCTATGCAATGGTCTGTTTTAGCATTAGCAATTTTCTTTTTAGCGTCTTTTATTGTGTTAAGCACGTTGAAGAAAACTAAATATGTGCAATAATTTTATTCTTATATGAAGCGAAGGAAATTTTTAAAAGGAACAGGAATTGTTCTTGGCGCAACTGCCATTGGAGGTTTAGCAGGATTAAATGTTATTAATTCTAAAATAAGCGAAAATTTAGATTCCTCTCTTCTATTAAAAGAATCTAATAAATGGAGTAATTGGTCAGGAGGTCAAGTGTGTGAACCTTCTTCTTTTTTTATCCCTAAAAACGAACAGGATTTAATAAATAAATTAAAAACCACTTCTAATAAATTTAGAGTTGTTGGTGGAGGTCATTCATTTAGTCCGGTGGTGCCTACTAATGATATTTTATCAAGCTTAAAAAACTTAAATAAAATAATATCAATAGATAAGAATGCTAAAGAAGTAACTGTTCAATCTGGAATACCTTTAAGTGATTTAACTCCTCAATTACATAAAAATGGTTTAGCATTTCTAAATCAAGGGGATATTGATAAACAAACCTTAGGTGGTGCAGTTTCAACTTCTACACATGGTACGGGTAAGGATTTACAAAGTTTTGCTGGTTTTGTTAAAAAGTTTAAATTAATCATAGCAAACGGAGAAATATTAAATTGTTCTTCAGAAGAAAATAGTGAGATTTTTTATGGAGGAACTGTAGCCTTAGGAAGTTTAGGAATAGTTACAGAATATACGGTACAACTAACTGATACTTATAAATTAGAAGAGAAAGTGTATCCAGCGGATTTAAACGAAACTTTGGACAATTTTTGGAATTTAGTAGAAGAAAATAGAAATTTTGAAATATTTCCATTCTTCTATTCTGATCAAGTAGTAGTTAAAACATTGAATAAAACATCAAAAAATATTACAAAAGTAGAGCAGCCTTTTTTGAGTGATGATTTTTTATTAGCCTTAGGATTAACACTTTCTGGTGATTCTGGTTCTAGAACCGATAAAGTTCAGAATTTAATTTCTGGATTAATAGACTCGACGTCTAAAATAAACGATAGTTATAAAATATACCCTAGTGTTAGAAATGTAAAATTTAATGAAATGGAATATCAAATTCCAAAAGAGAAGGGAATAGCTTGTGTAAGAGAAATTTTAAAAACTGGACAAAAATTGAAGGTTCCTATCTTTTTTCCTTTGGAAATTAGGGTTGTAAAACAAGATGACTTTTGGATGAGTCCATTTTATAAAAGAGATGTTATGTCTATTTCTGTACATCAATTCGCAGATAAGGAATACAATAAATACTTTCCAATCTTTCATGAAATATTTAAAAGATATGAAGGCCGTCCTCATTGGGGAAAATTAAGTTATTACGACAGAGAAGGAATTAAAAAACTATATCCTAAATATGACGATTTTGTTAAATTAAGAAACGAATTAGACCCCAAAAAACGTTTTTCTAACGATTATATTAATAAAATTTTTGGGTAAAATGAAAAGAAGAAAATTTTTTAAAATTACAGGATTCTCTTTATTGGTGTTATTTTTTGCTGGTTTAATTGCACGATTATTAAAAACTAAAAGTGGAAATTATGCTCCTTATTTTTCTAAATTAAATCAATCTTTAAAAAAATATAAAAAAGCAAATCCATTTTTATTGATAGACTTAGATGTTTTGGATGAAAACTTATTGGAGCTAAAAAAATTAATTCCAACAAATAAGAGTTTTAGAGTTGTTGTAAAATCATTACCAAGTATTGAGCTGTTAAATTATATCATGCAAAAAGTGAGTACTAAAAAATTGATGATTTTTAATCAGTCTTTTTTAACTCAAATTTCAAAATATTCCGATACAACTATAGATATTCTTTTTGGTAAACCTATGCCTATTAAAGCCGTAAATTATTATTATGATACATTAGTGGTAGAAAATGGGTTTCATGCTAGTAAACAAGTACAATGGCTTGTAGATACTGAGAAAAGAATAAATGAATACATCAATTTTGCTAAACAAAATAATATAAAATTATTATTAAATATAGAGATTGATGTTGGCTTACATCGTGGAGGTTTTAGTACTTTAGAAAGTTTAAGAAAGTCTCTTCAAATCATTAGTAAAAATAAAGAGCATGTTACATTTTCTGGCTTTATGGGTTATGACGCTCATATTGTAAAAGTGCCTTCAGTGTTATTATCTAGAGAAAAAGGATATCAAAATATGTGTGATTTTTACAATGCATGTAAAAATTTAGTAAAAAATGATTTTCAAGAATTATGGAACGATAATTTAACTTTTAACGGTGCTGGAAGTCCAACTTTAGGATTGCATAATCAACCAAGTTCACCTTTAAATGATATTTCTGCAGGTTCTTTTGCAGTAATGCCTACAGACTTTGATATAGATACATTAGAGCAATTTAAACCGGCAAGTTTTATTGCTACGCCAATATTAAAAGAATATAATAATACCAACTTACCTAGTATTGAATCTTTAAGTAATATTTTAAATGTTTGGGATCCTAACATGCAAAATTCTTATTATATTTTTGGTGGATCATGGATGGCAAATTATTATCAACCAGAAGGTATTTCTGGAAATGCTATTTTTGGTAAAAGCACTAACCAAGTTATGATTAATGCTTCTAATGAGACAAAATTAGATGTTGGAGACTATGTCTTTTTGAGACCTCACCAAAGCGAATTTGTTTTTCTTCAATTTGGAGAAGTTTTAGCCATAAGGAATGCTAAAATTGTAAATAATTGGAGTCTTTTAAATATTTAAAAAAAGAAAAGTATGACAATAAAAAAATCGACCAAAATTGATCGATTTTTTTATTATTGAAAGATTTTTTTTAATTATTGAACTGTAACATTAAATGTTACTTCAACATCAGTACTTCCACCAGCATTACTAGAACTTCCATCATTAGGTTTAGTAGGCTCATGTTTTAAAATAACAGTAATGGTACCAGAACCAGCAGCAGCTGTACTTAGTGTAGTTTCAATTCCTAAAGGATTACCATTTCCATCTTTATCAGTTTTAGCAATTGTAATACTAGAAACACCCGAGGTATAGAAAAACTCATGTTCATCACCTTCTGCTTTAACTTCAGCTGTAATATCTTCCGCTGGAGATTCTGTAGCATTTTCAAGCTTTATAACACCTCTATAAGTTGTTTTTGCTGTTAAAGGACCAGAAATAGTGTATGTACCTGCATTACCACCTTCACCATCTAAATCTAAAAAAGTTAAAGTAACAACATCATTACCGTTGGTTAATGTATAGGTTACTGTAGTTATTAATTCTTCTCCATGATCATGGTCATCATCATCATGATCATCACCAGTACATGCTGTAAAAGTTAATGCCGAAATAAATAAAATGGCTAATAATTTAATTGTTTTTATGGTGTTTATATTTTTCATAATTCTATGTTTTAATAATTTATTTTAATTTTTAAGTTAAAGTTTCTACCTACTTCATCAGCAAAATATCTTAATCTATTTAGATGTTCTCGATAAGAAACATTAAATAAATTTTCAATAGTAAAGTCTAATTTTATGCTTCCCTTATTAAAAGCTTTAAAAACGACTGAGGTGTTTAAACCAAATAATGAATAGGTAGGTGGTGTAGAACTAATGTCTACAAATACATTTTGTTGCTGTATTGCATTAAATGTATTAAAGTTATAATTTGGATATCTATTTTGTTGTAAAATAGTCTTTTGTGTTAAATTGATTGATAATTGATTCAAATCATCATTTATATACGAAATACGATTACTGAAATTTGTAGCTGGCATGTGAATTAAAGGAATATCATTAGTTGTATTAGTTCCTTTTAACCAACTAAAACTTCCTTTGTAATTAAAATGATTGCTAATTCTTTTATTCACATCAATATCAATTCCAAATAGTTGAGCATTTACCTGATTGTATTCCCAAACTGGAAAAGCACCCCTAATAGTTGTTGTAATTCCTGTTGGAATTAATTGAACAAAATTATTGATACTCTTAAAATATGGGCTAATTACAAATCCAAAACGATCATTGTTTCTTTCTAAAGAAACAGCAAATTTATTAGCAATCTCTTTATCAATAGTTAATAAACCTGTTTCTATTCTAGCTGCACTATGATGTAATCCATCACTAAATAATTCTGATGGATTTGGGACTCTAGATGCTAAACCATAATTGAAAAGTAATGATAGATTATTTTCAAACTTCTTAACTAAACCTAAACTTGTTGAAATGTTATGAAATGAAAACTCAGGATTTGTTAAAATTCGAGTTCCATCAATGGTACCAGTTTCAAATTCAGGAAATAACGTATCATAATTATAAGTTGTATTCCAATCAGAAACATTATACCATTTTCTTGCCTTTATACTAGAATAATCATAACGTAAACCAGCATTAATTTCTGTGGTTTCATTTAAATTATAATTTGCTATTGTATAAAAACCAAATTCATATTTATCAAAATCAGGAATTAAAGCTCTAGTTCCTGTCCCAGAAACCGCATCATTTTGTTGATACCTGGCTAAAATACCTGTATTTATTTTTAAATTGTCTGTATAATCTATTTGTAAATCAGATTGCAAACTATTGGTGAATAATCGTAAATCTATAACAGGAGTATTTTTTAATTCTCCTCTTCTTAAATCAAATTCTTTTCGTCTATTAATTTGAAAATCGTACTGAACTGTTAGTTTTCCAAAACCTTTAAAACGCTTATATGCTTCCACTTTACCTAAATGGTGTTCTATAGATTGTCTTGGATTATTTATAGTGTAAGAAAAACCGTCAAGAACTCTTGGTTCCTTGTTGTTGATGGCTTCTACTAAATCATTTACATTTCCAATATGTGAAGATTGTAAAATGGCAAACTCATTATTTACATAACTATAATAGGCATCAAAGCCTTCTTCAAAACTATTATATCCAAATCTAAAAGAACTGTTTAAGCTTTTTAAACCACTATTTGTTAGGTTGTAATTAGGTGCATTAAAATCTCCAAACTGTTTATAGCTCATTTGAAGTTTTCCATAAAACCCAGATTTATATGTTTTTATAATTTCTGAATTTATGTTGCCACCCAAACCATTTGAGTTGAATGATAGTAAAGAACTTCCAAAAAGACTGTCTTTAATAGCGTATTTTTTTGGTTTAATAAAAATCATACCTCCAATAGCATCACTACCAAACTTTAGTGTATTTGCGCCTTTTATTACATCAATTCTATCACTAGCATTTATATCAATATTAGGAGCGTGTTCATCTCCCCATTCTTGATCAAACATTCTTACATTATTACTAATAAGTAATAACCTGCTACTATGTAAACCATGAATCATTGGTTTTACAATAGAGTTTCCAGTGTTTAAAGAAGATACACCACTAATGGTTTTTAAAGCATCGCCTAACGATTTATCTGTAAAACGTTCTATCACATTTTTTTTAATAGATTGCTCTATACTAGTGACTTCTGTTTTGATATTCGAGTTAACAACTACTTCATTAAGTTCTTCTAAATGATGTTCTAACAGAATTTCTTTAAATAAATTTTTAGTTAAATTTATAGTAATTCTTTTAGGCTCACATGCCACATGCTTTACTTCAATAATTAATTTTCCTGAACATAAATTCGTAAATTCAAAAACACCTTTTTCATTAGTTGTGGCGTATTTATTTAAATTTATTATATGAACAGATGCATCAATTATTGTTGTATTGTCATGAAAATCAGTGATTTTCCCTTTAAAGGTATACACGCAGTCTTGTGCTATTGTATTTGTAACTATACAAACAGCAAAAACACAAAACCAAAATAATTTTGTCATTTTTTTGTTTTCAGTAATTAAATTAATAAGACTTAATTTAAGCTGTATAAGGTGGCCCTCTTAATGAAAACGATAATTGATAATGATGTTTTAAAAAACTATAAGAAGATTCATTTTTAAGATGAAACTCTATGTTTTCTTTAGTTATAAATTGATTTAATTCTAAGAAAGAATCTGATTGTTTTAAAAGATGTAGACTACAATCGAAGTCTTTTTCGTGAATGTGATTTTCTACCTTAGAGTAACATACATCATGCTTATGTTCTAATAATTCATGAATATTATTTATTGCTACTGGTACTAAAAATACAAGTAGTAAAAAAAATGCTATATGTTTTTTAAAAACCTTAATACTTATTCCACTTTATAAATTGTTCCTTTTTTAGAAAAATTTGAAAACCCAATTTTAACTGTAAAATCGTAAGAATCCTTTTTAACCCTATTAATTTGAATATACATAGGATCTTTTTCTAAATCGTTTTTCGGATTAATATATCGCAAGGTATAAAAAAAGTTGTTCTTCCACTTAATAGAAAGCGTATCAATTTCATCACCATGTTTACTAATCTGAATACTATCTTTTCTAATAATAGTTTCTTTTACAAAACCTTCTCCAGCAGGAATTTCAAAAACGCCATATTTAAATCGATCAGGATTTCCCTCTGATGCTGATTTGCAAGATACAAGAACAAAGAAACAAGAGCTAAGAATAAAGAACCATGAACAAAGATTATTTTTTGTAAACTTGTTATTTAAGAAATGAAAAACCTCTTTTCTCTTTTCTCTTTTTTCTTTTTTCATCATAAAATTATATTCCCGTGTAATTAGCAGGAGTAATTGCTTTTAATTCATTTTTTATTGCAGAAGAAACGTCTAGCGTATCAATAAAATCAGCAATTGATTTTTGATTGATTTTTTCGTTAGTTCTCGTCAATCCTTTTAATGCTTCATAAGGATTTGGATATGCTTCACGTCTTAAAATAGTCTGAATTGCTTCTGCAACCACTGCCCAATTATTTTCTAAATCTTGTTCAAACTTTTCTTTGTTTAACAATAATTTATTTAATCCTTTTAAAGTGGAAGAAAAACCAATTAATGTATGTCCAAATGGTACACCAACATTACGTAAAACAGTACTATCTGTTAAATCACGCTGTAATCTAGAAATTGGTAACTTTGCAGATAAATGCTCAAAAATTGCATTTGCTATTCCTAAATTTCCTTCAGAATTTTCAAAATCAATCGGATTTACTTTATGAGGCATTGCAGAAGAACCAACTTCTCCAGCTTTAATTTTTTGCTTAAAATAATCCATCGAAACATAGGTCCAAAAATCTCTATCTAAATCTATAATAATAGTATTGATACGTTTTAAACCATCAAATAAAGCCGCCATATGATCGTAATGCTCTATTTGTGTTGTTGGAAAAGAATGATGTAAACTCAATTTTTCTTGAACAAATTTACCGCCAAATTCTTTCCAATCAATTGATGGATATGCTACTTTATGTGCGTTAAAATTACCAGTTGCACCACCAAACTTTGCAGCACTTGGAATATCGTTTAATAAATTTAATTGCTCTTTTAATCGAACAACAAAAACGTCAACTTCTTTACCTAACCTAGTAGGAGAAGCCGGCTGACCATGTGTTCTTGCCAACATAGAAATATCTTTCCATTCAATGACTAATTCTTGTAATCTTTCTATTAAAGAAAAATAAGCAGGAATATATGCTTCATTCATTGCATCCTTAATAGATAAAGGAATTGCCGTATTGTTAATGTCTTGAGAAGTTAATCCGAAGTGAATAAATTCTTTATATTTTTGAAGACTTAACGCGTCAAATTTTTCTTTGATAAAATACTCAACAGCTTTTACATCGTGATTAGTTACGCTTTCAATATCTTTAATTTTCAGTGCATCATCGGCAGAAAAACCGATATATATCTTACGTAAATCCTCAAATAAATCAGTGTTAAAATCAGCTAATTGTGGAAGCGGAATTTCGCAAAGTGCAATAAAATATTCAATTTCTACTTTTACTCTATATTTTATTAAAGCTTCTTCCGAAAAATAATTTGCAAGAATCGATACTTTGTTGCGGTATCTACCATCAATTGGCGAAATAGCATTTAGTTCTGTTAAGTTCATTTTTTGTTGTTGTGTTGAAAGTTGCAAAAATACTGATTTAAGTAGATTTATAAAGCTCTTTGCTGGTGTTTTTCGATTAATTGTAAAATCTTTCTTCCTCTTGCTTTACAACCTTTGCTTTCGTGTATAATTTTTGTACTAATTAAATGCCTTAATTCTGGATGCACCCAATCTTTTTCTAATCCAAAAAGATATAAAGCTTGCATAGTATAAGCTCTTACAGCAATTTTTTGTGGCGTGATTAACCAATCGAAACCAGTTTCAATAATAAGTTCAATGTGTTCTGGTATGATCGCATCTTTTGTCAAGTTGCTGTTTTTTGATGTGTAAGCAACTGCTAAATGTTCACAAATTTTTGCACAGGGTCTTAAAGCACTATCAAAATGAACATTTTTTATGTTCTGGGTGAAAAAATCTAGATGTGGAATAATTAAATCTAAACTTTTATGCGTGCAAACCCATTCTAAAACCCAAGCAGCTTTTATAGATTGCTTATTATCAACCTCAAAACTCATATATAATAAATCTTCAAATAAATCTGGGTTGTCCCAAACAATATTTGCTGCATTATTTCTGTTTATACGCATAGCGTTTTCAACATCATTGAGTATAGATTCAATCCATTTTCTACTCATTTGGGCACGATTTATGTATCTTTGAATTAACGAATTTTACCATGATAAATATAAAAAGAGTATTTATAGTTTTAGGATTAATTATCTTTTTTTTGCCAACAACTTTTGCGCAAAAAGTAAATCAGTTTGATAAAAATAACAAACGCACTGGAGTTTGGAAAAAATACTATAACAATAAACGTTTACGATATGTAGGTAAATTTGTAAACGGTAAGGAAGTAGGTGTTTTTAAATATTATGATATTACTACAACATCGCATCCAACAATCATCAAGAAATTTTCTACAACATCAGACTCAGCTTCTGTTAAGCATTATACACTAAAAGGAAAGTTACGCAGTAAAGGAATGATGATTGGTAGAAATAGAGTAGGAAAGTGGATCTATTATTTTTCTAACGGAAAATTGTTTTCTGAAGAAAATTATGTTGAAGGAAAGTTAGAAGGCGATGTAAAAAACTACTTTAATAATGAAAAAATAGCTGAGCATTGTGAATATAAAAATGGTGTAAAACAAGGAGTTTCTAAAAAATATTCTGATCAAGGAATATTGATAGAAGAAATGAATTATGCTGAAGGAAAAGCAAACGGAATTGCTAAATATTTTAATCTAAAAGGAGATTTAAAAGAAGAAGGAAGTTATAAAAACGGAAAGCGCTCTGGTAAATGGGATTTTTATATAGGTGGAAAAAAAGTATCTAAAAAAGAAGCCAAAAAACAAGCTGCCTTTGATAAATCTAAAAGCGGTACTCCTAAAAATTAATTGGTATTCATTTTATTGATAGACTCATAAAATAATATGATGCAATTATCGCTAACAAATCCGTAACTTTGTCCACTCAATTTTAAGGAATGAAAAGAGTAATAGTAGGACTTTCTGGTGGTGTAGATAGTAGTGTTACAGCATATTTGTTAAAAGAACAAGGATACGAAGTTATTGGGCTTTTTATGAAAAACTGGCATGATGATTCTGTTACTATTTCTAACGATTGTCCATGGCTAGAGGATAGCAATGATGCTATGATTGTAGCAGAGAAATTAGGAATCCCTTTTCAAACTGTAGATTTAAGCGTTCAATACAAAGAACGTATTGTAGATTATATGTTTGCCGAGTATGAAAAAGGGAGAACACCAAATCCAGATATTCTTTGTAACCGAGAAATTAAGTTTGATGTTTTTATGGATATCGCTCTTAAATTAGGAGCAGATTATGTGGCTACTGGGCATTATTGCAGAAAAACTGAGGAAAAAATTAATGGTGAAACCATTTATAAATTATTAGCAGGTAAAGATGTAAATAAAGATCAGTCATATTTTTTATGTCAATTATCTCAAGAACAATTATCTAAGGCGTTATTTCCTATTGGTGAATTAACGAAGCCAGAAGTAAGAGAAATCGCAAAAAAAGCTGATTTAATTACTGCGGAGAAAAAAGATTCGCAAGGACTTTGTTTTATCGGTAAGGTAAAATTACCCGATTTTTTACAACAACAATTACAACCAAAAGAAGGAGTAATAGTTCAAATTCCTGATGATAATCCTCAATATATTAGAGAAATACCGAGTTTTACTTCCAAAGATGATGAACTAACTTATTTTTCAAGAAAATACACCTATAATTTAGAAGATGGAAAAGTTGTAGGGAAACATCAAGGAGCACATTATTTTACTAAAGGACAACGTAAAGGGTTAGCAGTTGGAGGAACAAAAGAACCATTATTTGTTATAGAAACTGATGTTGAGAAAAATATAATTTACACAGGTGAAGGAAAAAATCATAAAGGTTTGTACAGAAATGTGTTGTTTGTTTCTAATGAAGAACTCCACTGGATTCGTGAAGATTTACGATTAAATGAAGGAGAATCTCTAGAAGTTGAAGCAAGAATTAGATATAGACAAACATTAGAAAAAGCGACTATTTTTCAAGTTGAAAATGGATTGTATGTTTCGTTTGATAATCAACAATCTGCCATTCAAGAAGGTCAATTCGTTGCCTGGTATATAAATGAAGAACTACTTGGTTCTGGAGTAATTTGTTAGCGTAATTATGAAAAATAAATTATTATTTTTAGTTCTTAATCTCTTATTGATGAATCTTTATTCACAAGATTCAATAGTAAATTACCTGGATAACAAAGGAAATACTATTAAAGACAAATCTAAAGCGAGATTTATTGAAACAATAGTAAAAAAAGATTCCTTATTTCTTAAAACCAAGTATTTCAGGGATGGTAAAATTTCAAAAAAAGGGTATCATCTAAATGATGAAAAATACACGCCAGTAGGACAAGTATTTGATTATCATTTTAATGGAAGTATTCAGAAAATTACTGAGTATAATGACGAGTCAAAAAAACATGGAGTTGAAAAATTTTGGTTTTATAATGGAAACTTAGACCATATTAGTTTTTATGATAATGATAAAAAAGTAGGTGTTTGGAAATATTTTCACATAAATGGTAAAAAAGCATGTAGAAGATATTTTAATGAAGGAGAAGTTATTAAAACCTTGTTTTATGATATTAATGGTGTCAAAACAGCTTCTGGATTTACAGAATTTACTACTCCGAAATTCAAAAATGGAAGTAAAAAAAATATTTATAAAGAGTTAAAAAACTTAACAAGGAAAATAAATTTTAAAACTAATTTAAAAATAAAAGGTACGATATATATCAATTTTCTAGTGGATACAAATGGAAAAGTATCTTCAGTTGTAATTAATGACAATATTCCAAACAGAATTAAAAATATAATTTATAAATTTTTTAAAGAATCTAAAGAGTGGACATCAGCAAAGTATATGAACCGAAATGTACCTTATTCTTATAATCTGCCTTTAACTTTTTATTGAAAGAGAATAATTTTTTAAATGCAAAATAAAATCACACAACTTTTTAATATCAATTATCCTATAATTCAAGGAGGCATGGTTTGGGTTTCTGGTTGGAAATTAGCTTCAGCTGTTTCAAATGCTGGTGGATTAGGATTAATTGGTGCGGGTTCTATGTATCCAGAAGTGTTAAGAGAGCATATTCAAAAATGTAAGAATGCAACTAATAAACCATTTGGTGTAAATGTACCGATGTTGTATCCAGATATTGAAAAAATCATGGATATAATTGTTGAAGAAGGAGTGAAGATCGTATTTACATCTGCTGGGAATCCGAAAACTTGGACATCATTTTTAAAAGGAAGAGGTATTACTGTTGCGCATGTTGTAAGTTCTGTGAAATTTGCTTTAAAAGCAGAAACTGCTGGTGTTGATGCTATAGTTTGTGAAGGTTTTGAAGCTGGTGGACATAATGGGAGAGAAGAAACAACTACGTTTACTTTAATTCCGATGGTCAAAGAAAAAGTTAAGATTCCTGTGATAGCTGCTGGAGGAATTGCCACTGGAAGAGGCATGTTGGCTGCGATGGTTTTAGGAGCTGATGGTGTACAAATAGGAAGTAGATTTGCAGCAACAGAAGAATCCTCTGCGCATCAAAATTTTAAAGAAGCAATCTCTAATGTTAAAGATGGAGATACTCAATTGACATTAAAAGAATTAGCGCCAGTTCGGTTAATCAAAAATAAATTTTATTTACAACTACAAGAATTGTATAAACATAATCCTACAGTAGAAGAGTTAAAAGAATTATTGGGTAGGGCACGAGCTAAAAAAGGTATGTTTGAAGGTGATTTAGAGAATGGAGAGCTTGAAATTGGTCAAATAGCAGGATTAATTGACAGTATAAAACCAGCCAAAGAAGTTTTAGATGAGATCATTAAGGAATTTGAAACGCTAAAATCACTTGATTTTTAAATAAATCAAAGAAAATCAACATTTTATAGTTGTAATTAAAATTTTGATATTATCTTTGCGTTTTTAACAACCGCTGTTTAATAAAAAAAATAAACAGCACTAATACATAATTACAATGAAAGGTACCGTAAAATTTTTCAACGAATCTAAAGGATTTGGATTCATTACTGAAGAAGGAACAAACAAAGAACATTTTGTTCATGTTTCTGGCTTAATCGACGAAGTTAGAGAAAACGACGAAGTTGAATTCGAGTTGAAAGAAGGTAGAAAAGGATTAAACGCAGTAGACGTAAAAGTTATTTAATATATACTTATCCAATTTTTTACAAAAGCCCATCTAATTTAGATGGGCTTTTTTGATGCTCTTATTTTACGGGAATCTTTATATCGTATAACTTCCTTGATTTATTATTGAGCTTATTTTCACGTAACCAAGGATTGTGAATTTTTAACTGTTTATAGTTAGTACCAAACTTTTTAGCAAACGATGCAATGTTTGTAATTGCTGAGTCTATTTCTATAGTATAGGTTTCTGGCAAGGTATATAAGTCTTCTTTATCATATACAAAACCGTATTTTTCTGGGTTAGAAATAATTTCTTTTAATGCCACAATTCTAAAAACATATCGTTCAGTTTCTTTATGTAATAAGACATCGTAATAACTAGATACTTTTTGTGCTTTTAACCTTCTTGCTACGCCAGCATTTCCAGCATTATATGCAGCAGCAGCTAATGTCCAAGTTCCAAAACGTTTTTTTGATCTCTTTAAATACCTAGCGGCAACTTTAGTCGCTTTTTCTATATGATACCGTTCATCAACATTTTTGTTGATTTCTAAGCCATATTCGCGACCCGTTCCTTTCATAAAATGCCACATTCCTGCTGCTCCAGCTGAAGAGGTTTCATCAGTAAAACCACTTTCTGCCATGGCTAAATACTTAAAATCATCTGGTAATCCGTACTTTCTTAATAAAGGTTCTAAGATTGGAAAGTATTTATTTGCACGTTTTAATAATAATAATCCGTTTGATTGCCAATACGTATTTACCAACAATTCTCTATCCATTCGCTCTCTAATATTTTCTCTTTCTATCGGGACTCTTTCGCCTGCAAGATTAAGGTTATTAGGAAGTTTTAATGCTTTTATTTCATATTTTTCACTTACATTCTTTAAAAAAGGGATGTTTTTTACCCCAATTACATTGAAAAATAAAATAGTGATTAATAATAAACTGACAATAGATAAATAGCGTACTGATTTTTTCATGAATGCATAGAATTTTAATTCAATTATAAAGTTACAAAAAGCATTCCGTTTCTAAAATTTTTGAAATCATTTTTCCTTTTGTTAAAATCATTGCATGAGTTCCGTCTTCAACTTGTTTAGAGTTGTTGATGTTTTTTATAGGAAAAACAAGGTCTTTTGTACCGTGGATATGAATAATGTCTTTTGTTGTTTCTTTTTGTTGCCAATGTAAAACGTTGTAAATCGCCCATTGTAAATAGACAGGATCTCTTAACGATAAATAGGTTTTATATAGTTCGGCTCGTTTTTTTAAATAATCGCCATAAAAGTATTTTGCGTATTCTTCTATATTGATAATTATTTTAGTCGGAAATAATTTATAAGCTTTAGTAATCTGCGCAAATTTTAATCGTTTTGGAAATTCTTGATTACTTTTAATACTTGAAATAATGATTAATTTTTTAGTAGCAATAATTTTACTCATTTCTTGTACCATAACACCACCAAAAGAAACACCAATTAAAACTGGATTTTGATGTGTAATTTTCTCACACATTCTTTTTGCATACTCTTCAATAGATTCGTTTGTAGAAAGCGGAATTAGCCATTCTAAGAAATAAAGCTCATACTTTTCTTTGGGTAATGTGATAAACTCAAAAATCTTTGCATTGGCAGCTAAACCAGGAACAAAATAAATAGGCGTTTTACCCATTATTCTTCTAAATATTTTTGATCATATAAAAGATCTTCAATATAGATGTACATATTTGTTAGCTGTTCTGGTGTGTCTTTCCAAAGGTTTACTGTAACTGTATCTTTTTCTATAGTAAGGGTCGTGGTAGACAAAAAGGTTTTTGATGTATCTAAATACGATTTTGAAAGTGTTACAGTTCTTATAGAATCTAGTCTCTTTATAATTTCTGAATATTGCTCTGATGTTAATTTTAATTGATGTTCGCCTTCTAACGCAACATTTTTAATACCGTTAAAATTTAAAATACTATCTAGTTTAGAAATTGTAACTTCAAATTCCGGACAATCTCCATCACAGGCTTCTTTTTTTATCGAAACTAAATTATAATTGATTTCTTCTATAACTTCAACTTCTTCAATAACTTCTTTTTCAATTATTTCTAAAGAATCTATAGCGGAAGGAGTTTCTTCTACCTTAACTTCAGTTTTAATAGTAGGGGTAGTTGTCTGTTTTTTTTCTTTTTTTTGATTTTCCGCGCAAGCAACCAAAAGCAATAAGCAAATAGATAGAATTAGTTTCATGAGTTATTTTTTTATAAAGTTACACTTTCTTTTACAAAATCAAATCGAACTATACCATCTTCATCAATTTTCGTCAATTTTATAGCGTGAATGGTATTTACCAATTCAGGATTCCAAGGCGATTTTACTTTCACATAATTTTCTGTAAAACCATAAATATAACCTTCTTTATTTTCGCTTTCAAACAGTACATTTAGTGTGTTTCCAAGCTGAGTTTCATAAAAAGCTCTTCGCTTTTTTACAGATAAACCACGTAACATTTTACTTCGTTTAGCGCGTACTTTTTTTGGTACAATTCCGTCTAACAAAACAGCTTCTGTGTTTGGTCTTTCAGAATACGTAAATACGTGTAAGTATGAAATATCTAGATCGTTTAAATAAGTATAAGTTTCTAAAAACAATTCGTCTGTTTCTCCAGGGAAACCAACAATAACATCAACACCAATACAAGCATTTGGCATTATATTTTTTATAGCAGCAACTCTATCAGTATATGTTTTACGTAAATACCTACGCTTCATTTTCTTTAATAATTCATCGCTACCAGATTGTAACGGAATATGAAAATGGGGTACAAATGTTTTTGAGTTTGCAACAAAATTGATGGTTTCGTCTTTTAATAAATTTGGTTCTATAGACGAAATTCGTAATCGATGAATTCCTTCCACATCATCCAATGCTTTTACTAATTCATAAAAAGTATGTTCGTGTTTTTTATTGCCAAACTCACCTTTTCCATAATCGCCAATATTTACACCCGTTAAAACAATTTCTTTAATTCCTTTAGAAGAAATTTCTTTTGCATTGTGCAAAACATTTTCTAAGGTATCGCTTCTAGAAATTCCACGAGCAAGAGGAATGGTGCAATAGGTACATTTATAA
Source organism: Lutibacter sp. Hel_I_33_5 (assembly GCF_007827455.1). Classification (NCBI taxonomy): domain Bacteria; kingdom Pseudomonadati; phylum Bacteroidota; class Flavobacteriia; order Flavobacteriales; family Flavobacteriaceae; genus Lutibacter; species Lutibacter sp. Hel_I_33_5. The sequence goes on along the minus strand of NZ_VISM01000001.1, from coordinate 416,550 downwards.
TCGCAGCCATCTTGTACTTTTAAAAACGCACGTGTTCTATCGCCAATAGAATAGGAGCCAACATAAAAATCTGCATCTTCAATTTCACAAGAATGAACTTGTCCAACATCATTTTTAGTTAAATCGTTTATATAACTAGTAACATTAAACTTTTCGGTTGCTCCCAACACTAAATCTACACCATCAACATTTGCTAATTCTTCTGGCTTCAACTGTGCATAGCATCCAACACCAATAATAAAAGCCTCTTCGTTTTGCTTTAAAGCAGACTTTACAATGGTTTTAAAACGTTTATCAGCATTATCTGTAACAGAACAGGTGTTAATTACATAAACGTCAGCTTTTTGGTCAAAATCTACACGATCAAAACCTTCATTCACAAAATTTCTAGCAATAGTAGAAGTTTCAGAAAAATTTAATTTACATCCTAACGTATAAAAAGCTACTTTTTTATCTGTAATCATGCTAATTTCTATCCTAAATAAAAAACAAAAGCCTTGTGTACGTCTTTAATTTTTTAGAAGTTCGTATAGTGTATTTCCTAAATCTGTCTAAGACAGTATTTATGTGGTGCAAAATTACAATATTATTCATGATTTTTGAAACAGAACGTTTATTAGTTAGAAAACTTGTTTTAGAAGATGCCCAGCCTTTTTATGAACTAGAAAGTAATCCGAAAGTTTTGCAATATGCAACTGGAGACGTTAAAAATGAAGCAGCTTGTTTTAATGAACTTCAAGAGTTAATTGCTAAATATGAAAAACCTACGAATGATTTTTGGATTTATGCTGTGATTCGAAAGTCAGACCTTAATTTTGTAGGAACCGTTGCGTTAGTAAAAGATGATGAAGACGATGAAATTGGTTATCGTTTTTTAGAAAAATTTTGGGAAAATGGTTATGGTTTTGAAGTGTGTGAGGAATTAATTAATTATTGTAAACAGATAAAAATAAACAAGTTAATTGCTTATGTAGTTGACGAAAACGTTGCTTCTACAAAAATAATAGAGCGTCTAAAATTTAAATCCGTAAGACAATTTATTAGCGATGACATTAAATTACCAGAAACTAAATACGAACTTTATTTATGATTGAAGACACGCTAAAACCACCTTATTATGCCGTTATTTTTACAACTACACTGACTGATAAAACAGAAGGTTATTTAGAAATGGCTGATAAAATGGAAGCACTCGCAAAACAGCAAAAAGGATATTTAGGTATTGAATCTGCTAGGAGTGAAGTTGGAATCACAGTTTCTTATTGGGAAAGTTTAGAAGCAATAATAAATTGGAAAAACAATATAGAACACTCTGAAGCTAGAAATTTAGGAAGAGAAAAATGGTATCAACAATATCAACTTAGAATATCGAAAGTAGAAAGAGAATACGGATTTAAAAAATATTAGATGTACGCTAAACTCCAAAAAATAGCAGAAAAATTTATAAGTAAAAGTTCTATCTATAAATATGGGTTTAATTTATCACCTATGTACAGTAGATCTACAGGAAGAATAGTTGAAGTTTCTAAAGATTTATTGTCTGTTAAGGTTAAAATTAAACTGTCTTATAAAAATAGTAACTATGTAGGGTCTATTTTTGGTGGAAGCTTGTTTTCTGCTACCGATCCAATATTTATGATTCAGTTATTAAATATTTTAGATAGAAATTATGTAGTTTGGGATAAAGAAGCTACAATAAAATTTAAAAGACCCGCTTTTGAAACTTGTTATGTAGATTTTATGTTTACCGAAGAAGAAATTACGCAATTAAAAAAAGAAGTTGCAGATAAAAAAGAAATCGACTTAGTAAAAAATATTTATATAACAAATAAAGATAAAACTATAGTTTTTGCTGAAGTTTCTAAAACAATCTATGTTGCTGATAAGCTATACTATAAAGATAAAAAAGTAAAGAGAAATAATAAAAAGTGATTAGAACTCAGAAAATAATATTTGCTAAAATAAAATTTAAAAATAATATTTTATTAAGCACAATTGTAGCCTTTATATTGTTACTATTTTCGTGCACTCAAGAACAATCAAAATTTGATGATACACAAGTTTTTAGATATAACGAGCACAAAAACATCAATACCTTAGATCCAGCGTTTTCTAAAGATTTACGAACCATTTGGGCAACTACGCAATTGTTTAACGGATTAGTACAATTAAATGATAGTTTAGAAGTTGAACCTGATATTGCTAAAAGTTGGACTATTTCTGATGACGGAATTCACTATGATTTTAATTTAAGAAAAGATATTCAATTTCATAAGCATATATTATTCGGAAAAGACTCTACAAGAAATGTAGTTGCAAAAGATTTCGAATATTCTTTTAACCGATTAATAGACCCAAAAGTAGCATCCACAGGAAAATGGGTATTAGAATTTGTTGATCGTTTTAAAGCAAAAAATGATTCTACGTTTTCAATCACATTAAAAAAACCATTTCCGCCATTCTTAAGTTTATTAAGTATGAAATATTGTTCAGTAGTCCCGAAAGAAGCTATTGATTATTTCGGAGACCGTTTTAGAGCAAATCCAATTGGTACAGGACCGTTTACGTTTAAATTATGGGTGGAGAATACGAAGTTGGTTTTTAGAAAAAATAAGTTTTATCACGAAAAAGACGATAAAGGAAATCAATTACCTTATGTAGAAGCAGTTGCTATTACTTTTTTGCCTGATAAACAAAGTGAGTTTTTACAGTTTATTCAAGGGAATTTAGATTTTTTAAATAGTATTGATGTTTCTTATAAAGATGATTTATTAACGTCTAAAGGACAATTACAAACTAATTATACTGATAAAATTAACATGATTTCAAGTCCGTATTTAAACACAGAATATTTGGGTGTTTATACAGATTCTGAAGAAAAAGAAGCCAATGCTATTAAGATTAGAAAAGCGATGAATTATGGTTTTGATAGAGTAAAAATGATAAAGTATTTACGGAATGGTATTGGTACGCCAGCAATAAATGGATTTATACCAAAAGGATTACCCTCTTTTTCGAATATGAAAGGATATACGTATCAACCTAAAAAAGCAGAGCAATTAATTAAAGAATATATTGAAGAATCTGGTAATTCATCACCAGCGATAACAGTTTCAACAGATAGTCAATATTTAGATTTGTGCGAATTTGTACAACGAGAAATGCAAAAAATAGGCTTAAAAGTTATTGTTGAAGTTTTGCCTCCATCAACATTGAGAGAACAAAAGGCTAAAGGACAATTGTCAATTTTTAGAGGTAGTTGGGTTGCAGATTATCCTGATGCGGAAAACTATTTATTTATTTATCATAGTAAGAACTTTTCACCGAAAGGGCCTAATTACACACATTATTCAAGTGAAATATTTGATAATTTATATGAAGAAGCAGTACAAACTTTAGATGTTAAAAAACGTCATTTTTTGTATAGAAAAATGGATAGTTTAGTTATGGATTCTGCGCCAGTTATTCCTTTGTATTATGATGTTGCGTTACGTTTTACTCACAAAAACGTTAAGGATTTAGGGATTAATCCAATCAATCATTTGGTACTTAAGAACGTTAAAAAAACAAAATAGTGTTATTCCCAATTAAGATTGGCAAGGATAGGGAAGTGGTCGGAGTATTTTACTGGAAATGTTCTAAAACGAGTAACTTCAGTATTTTCATTTGTTAAAATAAAGTCAATTCTTACAGGGAAAAAATAATTAAAACTTTTCCCAAATCCCTTACCAGCTTCGATGTACGCATCTTTTTTATTATTAGCAATCTGGTTATACACCCAAGAATATGCTGTGTTATTTAAATCGCCACAGATAATTTTTTTTCCTTTCCATTGTTTTTCGTGGGCAAGAAAAACTTCAGTCTGATTTGTTTGTTTTGTAAATGAAGATTTTAATCGCTTTAATAATTTCTCTGAGTTTTCTTCTCCAAAATTTTCTTTATCAGGATTAATTTTTAAAGATTCTAAATGTAAATTATATACTCTTATAGTGTCTTTATCTTTAAGAATATCAATATAAATAGCATTGTTTGTGCTGTTTGCAAAATCTAGAGATCCTTGCCTAATTATTTTAAATTTAGAGTAGATTGCTAAGCCAAACTTGTTGTTTTTTGATTTCGTTTTTATGTATTTATACGGATAGGTAAAACTAATTTTATCTGACTCATAAAACTCTTGAATAGCAAGAATATCTGGTTCTTTTTCAGTAATAAATTCAAACGTTTTTTGAGCGGCATTTTTGTCTTTATTCCATTTGTAATAGTTAAATGTTCGTACATTATAACTCATCACTTTAACATCAGAATTTAAGACATTGTTTGTTCCTGAAAGTTTGTAAAAAGGTGATGAAAATAACCATCCTATCCCTAAAACTACAGCTGAAAGAAGAAACTGTTTTTTTAATTTTATCAACCAATAAATTAGAAATAATAAATTTGCTATAATCAAAAATGGAACTAATAAGCTAAGTACAGCAAAGGTTGGAACTGATTTTGGTGAAATAAACGGCAATAAATAGGATAGTAATAAAATTGCAGCGACAATTGAATTTATTAGGTACAGTAATTTTTTAATGAGGGAATACTTCTTCATACATTATTTCTTTCCTTGTTTAAAAAGAAATGCCTTTTCTTCTTTAGTTAACGTATCGTAACCAGATTTACTAATCTTATCTAAGATGCCATCGATTTGTTGTTGATTATTTGATTTTACATCTTTCTTTTTTCTAACATTTTTAGATTTATGGACAGTTTTTAAGGGCTTCCTTTTTTTACTAAACAGTTCTCTTATCGGTTTTAATAAATCAATTTTTGTGTTGCTTGCAAAGCTCACAAATAAAAAGCCAAACAATGCACCTCCAATATGTGCTAAATGTCCACCAGCATTCCCTGCTGGGATTTGTATTACATCTAGGGCAACCCAAATTGCTGCTAAATGCCACAACTTAATAAAACCAATAAAACGAAGCTTTAACTGATAATTTGGCATATACGTAGCAATTCCTATAAAAATGGCAGAAATACCTGCTGAAGCACCTAATAATATGCTTTGGTTTATTTGATTTGAAAAAGCAGGAAATATATTATAGCTTAACAAAAATACAATTCCGCCAAATACGGTTCCTAACACATAAAAGTTGATTAGCTGCTTTGGAGTAAAGTATTCTAAAAATAAATTTCCAAAATAAAACAAGGCAATTAGGTTTAATAAAATATGTAAAAAACTAGCATGTAAAAATCCGTAGGTAATTAGTGTCCAAGGTTTGCTTAATAATCCGTCAAAAGTAGCTGGTAGCGCAAACCAATCAACAATAAAGTTTGAATTAACATTAAATAAAAAACCGAATGTGTTAAATAAAAACACAATAAAAAAAACGCCTAAATTTATGTAGATTAATTGTTCTACAATATTGGCTTTTTTAAATCTAATTTTTATGTTTTCTAAGATGTCCATAAAAATTAATTCCAGCGTTTAAATTGATTATTTTTCCAGTACCAAGCTAATAGAAAACCTATTAAAGCTCCACCTATATGTGCAAAATGTGCAATGTTACCAATAGAATAACGTGTCATACCAAAAAACAAATCTCCTACTAAAATTAAAGGAATAAAGTATTTTGCTGCTATAGGAATCGGTAAAAATATTAATGCCAATTTAGCATCTTTAAAATACATTCCAAAGGCAACTAACACACCATAAACTGCTCCAGATGCACCAACGGCAGGTGTATGATATAAACTATAAAATTCACTCATTTCTTTATTTGAAAGCGGAATTATACTATCATTATATTGCCCAGAATTTAAAATATGTTGAATTTCAGTTGAAGATAATCCTAACTCTACAAGTTGCTGGTATACTCCATTAAATTGATAATAATTTACCAAACTATAAATTAGTCCAGCTCCAATTCCTACTGAAAAGTAGAAGAATAAAAACTTATTCCTTCCCCACATTTTCTCCAGAGGCGTCCCAAATGCCCATAAGCCATACATGTTAAATAAAAGATGTGGAAAACTACCATGCATAAACATATGCGTTACATATTGCCAAAAACCAAAATGTTCGTTTTGTGGAAAATGTAATGCTAGAATGTTGGTGAAATCCATTTTTAAAAGTTGCGGCGCAACAAATAAAATAACATTAACAATTATTAAATGTTTTATGGCTTCTGTAAGTTTTGTATTCATTTTTAATGACTAAAAATTGCGTCTATTTCTTTAATTGTTAATGTTTTAAAAGTATTTTTCCCAAAAGGAGAAGTATTTGGTTCTTTACAAGAAAATAAGTCGTTTACTAAATTTTCTTGCTCTTTTTCTGATAATACCGCTCCAGTTTTAATGCATAATGTTTTTGCAAATGATTTTGCCATTACATCAAAATGACTAAAACTTGCTTCTGGAATGTCTAAATTTATATCGTTTAATAGTTGTTCTAAAATTTGTGTAATCTGACTTTCTAAAATTGAGGTTGGAATGCCTCTAACAGTAATCGATTCTTTGGTAAATTCTTCAAAAACAAAACCTGCGTTTTCTAATTCTGACTTTATCGTATAGATTGTTTCTATCTCTTGTGATGAAAACGAAATTTTTACAGGAAACAATAATTGTTGACTATTGGCTTCACTAACCGTAATACTTTTTAAAAATCGCTCATACAAAACCCGTTGATGTGCTAACGATTGATTGATTAAAACAACACCCGATTTTATAGCACTTAATAAATACTTATGTTGAATCTGAATTGTTTTTTTAGCTTCTGTAATCGTTTTATTCTCAAAAAGTTCTGCTTGTTCTGTTTTAACTTCAGGCTCAATATTGCTATATAAAACATCCCAAGAGCCAATATCTTTTTTATAATTTTGTTGATGATAGACTTCTTTATCATCATTTTTAAAAGGATTGTACGAAGGATCTACCGTAATTTTTGGCGTCGTAACTTTTTGTTGCTTAAAGCTATATGGTGTGTCTAACGTGGCATCTCTATTAAAATCTAAAACTGGCGCAACATTATATTGTCCCAAACTATGTTTAATTGTTGCTCTTATAATTGCATACAAGGCTTTTTCGTTATCAAACTTAATTTCTGTTTTTGTAGGGTGAATATTAATGTCAATAGTATTTGGCGGTACCGTTAAGTATAAAAAATAGGAGGGGTGATGATTGGTGTCTAATAAACCATCAAAAGCATTTACAACTGCATGGTTTAAATACGAACTTTTTATAAAACGATCATTTACAAAAAAGAATTGTTCGCCTCTTTTTTTCTTTGCGAATTCAGGTTTAGCTACAAAACCTTCAATAGAAATAATGTCTGTTTTTTCATCAATTGGCACTAATTTTTCATTCATTTTAGCACCAAAAATCCCGATGATTCTTTTTCTACAATTACTTTCTTTTAAATGATACACCTCATTATTATTATGATGTAATAAAAAAGCAATATTTGGATGTGCTAAAGCGACACGTTGAAATTCGTCAATTATATGTCGAGTTTCAATGGTGTCTGATTTCAGAAAATTTCTTCGAGCTGGAATATTATAAAACAAGTTTTTTACAGCAATGCTTGTCCCTTTTGATGTAGAAACAACTTCTTGAGAAATTACTTTACTACCTTCAATTTTAAGTTGTGTGCCTAATTCTTCAGATTCTTGTTTGGTTTTTAATTCAACATGAGCAATCGCAGCAATAGAAGCTAATGCTTCGCCACGAAAACCTTTTGTGCTTAAATTAAAAAGATCTTCTGCACTTTTTATTTTAGAAGTCGCATGACGTTCAAAAGATAATCTTGCATCGGTACCACTCATACCAATACCGTTATCTATCACCTGAATTAATGTTTTACCAGCGTCTTTTAATAAGAGTTTTATTGAGGTTGCACCAGCATCAATAGCGTTTTCTAGTAATTCTTTTACCACAGATGCAGGTCTTTGTACTACTTCTCCAGCAGCAATTTGATTGGCTACATGATCTGGTAAAAGTTGAATGATATCTGACATTAATTACCTAAAAAAATTGATAAATCGAAATCGATAATAAATAGAAAAATTAAAACTAATATACAGATGATGATTAAGATTGTTTTATTTACACCACCATTCTCTGAATCTTTAAATTCATCAATAGCATTTACAAATTTCCCTTTTAAACTCCTATCTGTATTTACAGTAGTTCTAAATTCATCAAACTTGTGATCAAATTTATAAGGGTTATCACCTTTATAATATCTAGGTTGGTAATCGAACTTATTAATTTTCTTTTTAAAAATTCCCATGATTGCTGTAGATAATTGGTTATATACTTTTGTAGCGCAAAAACTAAACCAAAAATAGTATAAAGTCAAAGTTACAGAATAATAAATGAGTGTTCAAGAAATGGGTTCAAAAAGTATTCACAAAAATTGTTAGAAACCGATACTAACTCCTTTTGATCCACTATTTTTTATAGCAGCCATTTTTATAGCAGCTACAGCACATTCAATACCTTTATTACCAAGTTTACCACCAGATCTATCGATAGATTGCTGTTTTGTATTGTCTGTAAGCACACAGAAAATAACAGGAACATCGTACTTAATATTAAGATCTACAATACCTTGAGTGACTCCTTCGCAAACAAAATCGAAATGTTTTGTTTCTCCTTGTATTACATTTCCAATAGCAATAACAGCGTCAAGGTTTTGAGTTTTAATCATTTTTTTACAACCAAAAACAAGCTCAAAACTACCAGGAACATTCCAAGAAGTAATATTTTCTTTTAAAGCGCCGCAATCTAATAAAGTGTCAATTGCGCCTTGTTGTAAGTTATTGGTTATTTCTGGATTCCACTCAGAAACAACAATCCCAAATCGAAAAGGTTTCGCATTTGGGATTGTTGTCTTATCGTAATATGATAAATTAGTTGTTGCCATAAATTAGTGTTTAGTTGTTAGTCTTTAGTGAATTGGTAAAACTAATTCCCAACACAAAGTTACTAACTACTTATTCAGCATATTTAGCACTATTGATGTACTTGTCTATATCTTTTCCTTGATCAGATTTAGCAAAATCTTCTTTAATTCTAGTATATAAACTTTCTGCTTTACTGTATTTTTTTAATTGCATTGCTGTTTGTGCAGCTTTGTATAAAAATAACGGCGTAGTAAAATCGTTCTTCTTTTTATTTGCAGCATCTTCATAATATCCTAATGCATCTTCTGGTTGATTGATATCTGCAAACGCATCTCCAATTGCACCTAAAGCAGTAGGGCCTAATAATTGATCATCCGAAGAAAAATTACTTAAATACTCGATTGCTTTTTCATACTGCTTCATTTTTAAATATGAAACACCTGCATAATAGTTCGCTAAATTTCCAGCTTTCGTTCCGCTAAAAGATTCAGCGATGTCTACAAAACCATATTTTCCGTCTGCACCTTCTAATCCTAAATTAAATAAAGAATCTACATCTGTACCTGCTGTTAAAGCTTCATCAAAGTATTTTCTTGGAAAGGCTAATTCGTTTGCAGCTTCACTTTCTTTAGGTTCAACAACGTATTTATTATATGCTAAAAAAGCTAAAAATAATCCAACAACAACAAGTAACCCAGTAAATAAAGGTTTACTGTTTTTTTCTATCCATTGTTCAGATTTAGAAGCAGTTTCGTCTAAAGTGTTAAAAACTTCTGCAGTTTCGAATTGAGACTCATCTATCTGATTTTGTCCTTTTTTATCTTTAGGTTTAGCACCTCTTTTCTTGTAAGTAGCCATGAATTCTTTAAAATTTGTGGCGCAAAAATAGTTTATTTAATTGGATTTTAAAAATCAATATTTAGTAAAAAAAATCAATATTTTACAATAGGTTTGTATATCTTAAGGATAACTATGTATTTGGAAAAAATTTCTTTGGTGAATTTTAAGAATATTTCTTCGCAAACATTTGATTTTCAACAGAAAATAAATTGTTTCGTAGGCAATAATGGTGTTGGTAAAACCAATGTTTTAGACGCTATTTATTATTTGTCTTTTGCAAAAAGTTATTTTAACCCTGTTGCTGTACAAAACATAAAACATCATGAAAACTTTTTTATGATTGAAGGCGCATACAATTTAAACGATCGTGTAGAAAAAATTGTGTGTAGTTTAAAAAGAGGGCAGAAGAAGATTTTAAAGAGAAATGATAAGGCATACGAAAAGTTTTCTGATCATATAGGATTATTTCCTTTAGTTATTATTTCACCTGCGGATAGAGATTTGGTGGTAGAAGGAAGCGATACAAGAAGAAAATTTATAGACGGCGTTATCTCACAACAAGATAAAAGCTACTTACAAGATTTAATTAGTTATAATAAAGTGCTTTCTCAAAGAAATGCATTATTAAAGTATTTTGCAGCTAATAGAACTTTTGATGCGTTAAACTTAAGCGTTTACGACGAGCAGTTACATAATTTAGGAACTAAAATTTATACTAAAAGAACTGCTTTTTTAGAAGGCTTTATACCGATATTTAATGAAAAGTATCAAATAATATCGGAAGATAAAGAACAAGTTAATTTAGTATATAAAAGTCAGTTACATACAAGTGATTTATCTGATTTACTTAAGAAAAGTTTAGAAAAAGATAAAATATTACAATACACAACATGCGGAATTCACAAAGACGATTTAAGTTTTCAAATTGATGAACATGCTATTAAGAAGTTTGGTTCTCAAGGTCAGCAGAAATCGTATTTAATTGCGTTAAAATTAGCACAATTCGAGTTTATCAAACAACAATCTAATGTATTACCAATTTTGTTGTTAGATGATATTTTTGATAAATTGGACGAACAACGTGTAGCGCAAATTATTACTTTAGTAAATAATGACGAATTCGGACAGATATTTATTACAGACACACATTCTGAACGAACTGAAAATGTATTAAAACAAGGAAAGAAGGAGTTTAAGATTTTTAAGTTGTAGTTATTAGAGACAAGAGACAAGAGACAAGAGACAAGAGACAAGAGACAAGAGACAAGAAAAAAAATGAGTAAAAGAGAAAACGATAGTTTTTCGATTAAAGATTTAATGGGGTCTTTTATAAAAGATAATAACCTCTCTAAAGGCATGCAAAAACTGAAGATAGAAGAAGTTTGGGCAAAGCTAATGGGGCAGGGTGTTGTGTCTTATACTACCGGTATTCAACTACAAAATAAAACATTGGTGATAAAATTATCTTCTTCTGTTCTTAGAGAAGAATTAAGCTATGGTAAAGAAAAAATTGTAAAAATGATTAATGAAGAAATGGGGAGTGAGGTTGTTAATAAATTGTTGTTGGTTTAGTTTATTTAAGTAAAAAATTGAAATTAATAAAAATAGCCTCCATAATTATTTTCTTATCCTTAATTCATAATTAAATTCACTAAACAAATCAGTTTATAAATTATAAAAATTTGTAAATTTGCTCACTGAAACTTCAACAGTAGCAAATGAAAATATCATATACCTGGTTGCAACAATTTTTACAATTAGACTGGGAAGCCTCTAAAACAGGTGAATTACTTACAGATTTAGGATTAGAAGTAGAAGGTATAGAAACCAAAGAAACAATTAAAGGGAGTCTACAAGGTGTTATTGTTGGCGAAGTTTTAGAATGTATTCAACATCCAAATGCTGATCGTTTAAAAATTACTAAAGTCGATTTAGGAACAGGTGAACCACTACAAATTGTGTGTGGAGCACCAAATGTTGCTGCTGGACAAAAAGTGCCTGTAGCTACTATTGGTACAATGTTGTATGATGATAAAGGCGCAGGATTTAAAATAAAGAAAGGAAAAATTAGAGGAGAAGAAAGTCATGGAATGATTTGTGCCGAAGACGAATTAGGTTTAGGGAAATCTTATGACGGAATTCTAGTTTTAGAAGATACAATAGAAGTTGGTACACCTTTAGCAACTGTTTATAATGTACAATCAGATCAAGTATTTGAAATTGGGTTAACACCCAATAGAGCAGATTCTATGAGTCATTATGGAGTTGCAAGAGATTTACGAGCTGGTTTAATGCAAAACGATATTAATCTTGAATTAATTTCACCATCTGTGTCAGATTTTCATGTAGATGAACGTACTTTAAGAATAGATGTTGATGTAGAAGATAAAGATTTGGTACCTCGTTATTGCGGAATTACAATTTCTGATGTTGAAGTAAAAGATTCACCAGAATGGATTCAAAATAGATTAAAAGCCATTGGTTTAACACCCAAAAATAATATTGTAGACATCACTAATTATGTATTACATGAATTAGGACAACCGCTTCATGCGTTTGATACTGCAAAGATAAAAGGGAATAAAGTAGTTGTAAAAAACTTAAAAGAAGGCACAAAATTCATCACGTTAGATGAAGTTGAAAGAGAATTATCATCAGAAGACATTATGATTTGTGATGCAGAAGATAATCCACTTTGTATTGGTGGTGTTTTTGGTGGATTAAAATCGGGTGTTACAGAAAACACAAATGCCATATTTTTAGAAGCGGCTTATTTTAATCCAGTATCAATTCGTAAGACTGCAAAAAGACATGCGTTAAACACAGATGCTTCTTTTCGTTTCGAAAGAGGAATTGATATTAATACAACAGAATATGCTCTAAAACGTGCAGCTTTATTAATTGAAGAATATGCAGGCGGAAAAATGGCATCAGATATTTTAGATGTCTATCCAGAAAAGATGGAAGACTTTCAAGTGTTTCTTTCTTATGAAAATGCGTATCGATTAATTGGTCAAGAAATTCCTAAAGAAACTATTAAGAAAATATTAGCCTCTTTAGAAATAAAAATAAGCAGTGAAACTGAAGGAGGTTTAGGATTAACAATACCTTCGTATCGAGTTGATGTACAAAGAGAAGCAGATATTATAGAAGAGATTCTAAGAGTATATGGCTATAATAATGTGGAGTTTTCACACAAATTAAACACCTCAATTTCATTTGATACTACTAATGAGACTAAGATAGAAAATATTGTTGCCAACCAATTAAGTGCTTTAGGATTTAATGAAACTATGGCAAATTCTTTAACCAAAGAAGACTACGTTAATTTAACAGAAAACTTACAACTAGAGCATAATGTGGAAATGCTTAATCCGTTAAGTAGCGATTTAAAAGTGATGCGTCAATCACTATTATTTAGTGGCTTAGAAAGTGTTTCTTATAATATTAATAGAAAAAATAACACCTTAAAGTTTTACGAATTCGGTAAAACATATCATAAATTTCAAGATAAATACCAAGAAGATAAACATCTAACACTTTTTGTAACTGGAAACAGAACAAAAGATGGTTGGAATGCTGCTTCTAGAATTTCAGATTTCTTTTATGTAAAAGGTATTATTACTACTTTGTTAAGTAGGCTAGGAGTGCATAAATTAAAAACAACACCAGTAAAATCAGATATTTTCTCTGAAGGTATTTCCTTTGGTTTAGGTAAAATAAAATTAGTTGATTTTGGAACTGTTAAGCAATCAATTTTAAAAGAGTTTTCTATAAAACAAGAGGTTTTATATGCTGATTTTAATTGGGAGAATATTTTAAAATTAACAGGTAAGAAAAATTTAAAAGTTTCTGACATGCCAAAGTTCCCAGCTGTAAAACGTGATTTAGCACTATTGTTAGATGATAAAGTTGAGTTTAAAGAAATTTATAATCTAGCATTTCAATCTGAAAAAAACTTATTAAAAGAAGTAGATTTATTTGATGTGTATGAAGGTGATAAATTACCAGAAGGTAAAAAATCATATGCAGTAAGTTTTGTGTTACAAGATGAAAGCAAAACCTTAGCAGATAAACAAATAGATAAAATAATGCAAAAATTACAGCAAACATTCGAAAAGAATTTGGATGCTGTTTTAAGATAGAGTTATGTTAAGAAAATTATTGTTGCTTTTTATTTTATGTTTTATTTCGTGTAAAAAAAATATTAAATCACAGGTAATAGAAACTGCAAACATAAGTGATGTTGAACGTTTGGGTTATGCTTTAGAAAAAGCTCTAGATAGCGATGATATTTTTGGTATTAATAAGCTTTATGATGAAAGAGCTTTAGCGAATCGTTTTTTACAAAAATCAAGTAAAAAAAGAATACTTCAATTCAATAGTGGGTATTTTAAAAGTTTTTCTAGGCAGTTTAGCTTTGGAGAAATGATTATTTCAGAAAAAAGTAATGGAGCTTATTATGATTTCATTAATGTGTATTTAGATGAAAATAATAATTATCATTTAATATTTAGATTATATAATAATGGAATAAATTATCATGACCATTTAATTAAAGTTGTAAATGGTAAGCCTAAAATAATAGATACTTATATTTATTTAAGTGGTGAATTTTTGAGTGATTCTTATAAGAGGATGTATAAGAGAATGCTAAACAAGGTTATATTTGATAATAAAAATTTAGATGAAATTACTTTTATAAAGGATTTAGAAAAGTTAAAAGAAGTCAGGTCTTTAATTTTAAAACAAAACTTTAAAAAAGCATTAAATAAGTATAATAGCATTAGTAATGCTTCTAAAAAATTAAAATCTTTTAAAATAATAAATATTAATGCTTCATCAAATATCTCTGAAAAGTTATATATAGAGAGTATTGAAGATTATAAAAAGAGTTTTCCTAAAGACAAAAGTCTACCTTTAATATCTATAGATGGTTATATAATAAATAAACAGTTTAATAAAGCTTTTCAAAATATAGATATTCTTGATAGATATGTAAAAGGAGATAAATTGCTTAATTTTATTAGAGGTAATACTTTTATTTATCAGAAAAAAATTAAAGAAGCATTAGAAATGTTTACTACTGTGAATAAAGATTTTCCAAAATTTATAGATGCTTATGAAAGTAAATTGATGATTTATTTAGAGCAGCATAACCATGAAAAGGCTATTGAAATATTAGATGTTTTAAATAATGATTTTAAAACTAATAAAGAAGATATAACCTTAAATATAGCTAATAATTATCCTAATTTTATAAAATCTAAAGCGTATGAAAATTGGTATAAATCTAAATAATGTATAAAATAATTATAAGACCAATATTTTTCCTTTTCGATCCAGAGAAAATACATCATTTTACTTTTGGACTGGTAAAGTTTTTATCTAAAATTCCTTTATTACCTTCAATTTTTAGAAGTTTATATCAAGTTAACGATAAAAATTTAGAAAGAAATTTATTTGGGTTAACCTTTAAAAATCCAGTAGGGTTAGCAGCAGGATTTGATAAAAACGCCGTCCTGTATAATGAACTTGCAAATTTTGGCTTTGGTTTTATTGAAATTGGTACGGTTACTCCAAAAGGTCAAGTTGGAAATCCAAAGAAAAGATTATTTCGTCTAAAAGATGATCAAGGTATTATTAATAGAATGGGTTTTAATAATGAAGGATTAGAAGCTGCAATTGACCAACTAAAAAAGAATAAAGGAAAATTAATTATAGGTGGAAATATTGGTAAAAACACCAATACTTTATCCGAAAACTACACCGAAGATTATTTAACATGCTTTAATGGATTACACCCGTATGTAGATTATTTTGTACTAAATGTGAGTTGCCCAAATGTTTCTAGTCATGCAAAATTAGAAGACGTTGGATATTTAAAAGAACTGATTACTGAAGTTCAAAAAGTAAATAATCAACAAGAAAAACAAAAACCAATTTTATTAAAAATAGCTCCAGATTTAAATGATACTCAGCTAGATGAAATTATTCAACTAGTCGCTGAGACTAAAATAGATGGTGTTATTACTTCTAATACATCAATTAATAGAAATAATTTAAAAGTATCAGAAAGTCGTTTAAAAGCAATTGGAAATGGTGGTGTAAGCGGGCAACCGATTAAAGAAAGAAGTACAAGGGTAATTAAATATTTAGCAGATAACTCCAACAAAGCTTTTCCAATTATTGGTGTGGGAGGAATTCATTCTGAACAGGATGCTTTAGAAAAAATTAAGGCTGGTGCAGATTTAGTACAAATTTATACAGGCTTTATTTATGAAGGTCCTCGTTTAGTAAAACGAATTAATAAGGCAATTTTAAAAGCTATTTAACAACTTTATCTTACGTGTATTCTTTCAATTGGTCTTACTTTTCTAATTGATAAATTGTAGTTTGTATTTTAATATGAATTTTGAAATTTTATTTTCTTTCGTTCTTGCTACAAGTGCATTAGCTATTTCACCTGGGCCAGATAATATTTTTGTTTTAACACAAAGTATTGTAAATGGTAAAAAGTATGGATTAGCGACTGTTTTTGGCTTAATTTCTGGGTGTTTAGTCCATACTACGTTGTTAGCTTTTGGAGTTTCTGCCATTATAAAAGAATCAGAGACTATTTTTTTTGTAATTAAAGTATTGGGAGCAATGTATTTATTGTATTTAGCATTCAAGCTTTATAAAGCTGATGCTGCCATAGTTTTATTTAATGATAATGTTGAGAAGAAATCAACTTCTCAATTATTTAAGCAAGGGTTTATTATGAATGTTTTAAATCCTAAAGTAACTATTTTCTTTTTGGCTTTTTTTCCAGGATTTTTGTTTAGTGATTCGCTATCAACGGTAATACAATTTTATGTTTTAGGATTGCTTTTTATGTTGGTGTCATTCATTATTTTTTCTTTAATAGCAATTCTAGCAGGAACAATATCAGAAAGTATTCAGCAAAATAAAAATATTGGATTGTATCTTAAATGGACTCAAATTATTGTCTTTCTAGCCATTGCAGTATTTATTTTAATTTGATTTTTTTCTAAGGCTGATTAATCCAAAAAGCGGCCCAATACCTAATAGTAAGAAAACTGAATTAGAGTTTGTTAGATCTATTAAATTACTCAGAATCTGAATACTAACAATTGTTATAGAAAACCCGATACAGTTAACAATTGTCAATGCGGTTCCTTTATCTTTTAGTGGTGCATTTTTTGCTACCAGTGTAGAAAACAATGGTGAATCTGCAATGATAACCATTCCCCAAAAAAGCATAAAACACATGAAAATATATTCATTATTTTGTTGAAATATTAAAGGAGAAATTATACAGCATACAAAGGATAAGAATAAAAAGCTAGTTGCCGTTTTTTTAACCCCTAATTTTTCAGAAATGTATCCTCCAAAAACGCACGATATTCCACCAATTGCAATTACAAAAAAAGAAAGGATAGAGATATTATACTCTACAGTAGTATTTAATTTTTGAAACTTCATAAATAATATAGGAACAAATGTCCAAAAGGCATATAACTCCCACATATGTCCAAAATATCCAAAAGCAGCTTTTCTAAAATCAACATTCTTAAAAACTTTAAAACAAATTGATAGATCTAAGGCAGTACTCTTTTTTCTATAGGAACCATTCTTAACAAAGACTAACATTAATAAACCTCCTGTAAAAGCTAAAGAAGACGTTGTAATTAATACACTTTTCCAAGAAAAATTAATCAAAATATCTTTAAGCAGATGAGGTAGGGAAGTTCCTAAAACTAAAGCACCAACTAAGTATCCTAATGATTTTCCAAGTCCTTTTTTAAAATAATCGGTAGCTATTTTCATTCCTACAGGATAAACCCCCGCTAAGAAAAACCCTGTTAAAAATCGTAAACTGATTAAACTATATAAAGTTTGATTTTCAAAAATGAATCCAATATTAAATAGAGCTCCTAAAACAGCGCTAAGAAAAAATACTTTTGAGGGAGAAAAACGATCAACAATGGTAAATAAAGCAAATAATAATGTGCCAAAAATAAACCCGAATTGAACTGAAGAAGTTAATAATCCTAAAGCATTATCATTTAAGTTAAAAGAAGTAACAAGATTAGACATGACTCCATTTCCTGCAAACCATAATGAAGTGCAAAAGAACTGTGAAATAACAATTATTGGTAATGTTAATTTTGATTTATTCATTTCAATAGAACGAAATTAAATAAAAGAGAGCAATAATCGACTTAAATAATTTTAGAACTACGTTACTTTATCTATATTTGATTTCAATGAAAAAAGTCAAAATCATAGAATGTCCACGTGATGCAATGCAAGGAATAAAGTCTCACTTTATTCCAACAGAAAAAAAGGCATTGTATATCAATTCTTTACTAAAAGTAGGTTTTGATACGATTGATTTTGGTTCTTTTGTTTCTCCTAAAGCGATTCCACAAATGCGAGATACAGCCGCTGTTTTATCACAATTAGACTTGTCTAAAACTAGCAGTAAATTATTAGCAATTATTGCTAATGTTAGAGGTGCAAACGATGCTTCACAGTTTGAAGAAATCGATTATTTAGGATATCCGTTTTCAATTTCAGAGAATTTTCAAATGCGTAATACGCATAAAACCATTGCTGAATCTATAGAAACGTTAGACGAAATTTTAAACATTGCAGGCAAAACAAATAAACAAGTAGTTACCTATTTATCAATGGGATTTGGGAATCCGTATGGAGATCCTTGGAATGTTGATATTGTTGGTAAATGGACAGAAAAACTATCTAAAATGGGTGTAAAAATAGTATCGCTTTCTGATACAATTGGAAGTTCGACGCCAGAAGTAATTGATTACTTGTTTTCTAATTTAATTCCGCAATACTCAGAAATTGAGTTTGGTGCACATTTACATACAACACCAGATACATGGCACCAAAAAGTAAATGCAGCTTTTAAAGCTGGTTGTAATCGTTTTGATGGAGCAATAAAAGGCTACGGTGGTTGTCCAATGGCAAAAGATGAATTAACAGGTAATATGCCAACTGAAAAATTAGTCTCTTATTTTACTACAGAAAATGTAGAAACTAATATTAAACCGATGAGTTTTGAAAGTGCTTATAATAAAGCTTTAGAGGTTTTTGTTTGAGGGTTTAGACAATAGGTAATAGGTAATAGGCAATAGGCAATAGGCAGTAGGAGGTAGGCGGTATGCGATAGGCTGTTTGTGAAAATTTAAAGTATATGTCATTCCTGCAAAGGCAGGAGTCCAGAGAATAAAAAAATAGATTCCTGCTTTCGCAGGAATGACAAAAAGCGCAATCTAAAGGTATTTATAATTTTAGTTGAAAATGAATTTAAAAAAATCACTTATATATTTCTTATTTATTGCTATCATTTTTTCATGTGCTACAACAAAACAAGTAGTAAAAGATGATGGAAAAATAGACTTCACTTTTTTACAATTAAATGATGTATATGAAATTGCGCCCATCCAAGGAGGAATGTTTGGTGGAATGGCAAGAGTAGAAACTGTACATCAAGATTTAGTAAAAGAAAATCCGAATACAATGCTAGTAATGGCTGGTGATTTCTTGAATCCGTCTTTATTAGGTACCATAAAAGTTGATGGAGAACGAGTACGTGGAAAACAAATGGTAGAAGTAATGAATGCTATGAATTTTGATGTAGTAGCCTTCGGAAATCATGAGTTTGATGTTCCAAAAAAAGATTTACAAAAACGCTTAAATGAAAGTAATTTCGAATGGATTTCTGCCAATGTAAAATTAAAAGAAAGTGGTAATTCTATTCCGTTTTATAAAGAAAAAAATGGTGTAAAAACTTCAGTTGGAGAAACGTTTATCAAAGAATTCACTGACGCAGATGGAACTAAAATAAAAGTAGGCTTTATCAGTGTTTGTATTCCTTCAAACCCAAAAGAATATGTAGAATATGGCAATATGTTTGTAAAGGCAAGAACTTCTTACAATGCTATAAAAGATAAGGTTGATGTTGTTTTTGGTTTAACGCACGTTAAAATTGTGAACGATAAAAGAATTGCAAAATTAATTCCTGATTTACCTTTAATTATGGGCGGACATGAACATACAAATAGTAATAATTTTGTTGGGAATGTTCAGATTTCTAAAGCGGACGCCAATGCAAAAACAGTATATATTCATAGAATTTCGTTCGATAAAAAAACTGGTAAGGCGATTGTAACATCAGAATTAAAAGAAATAAATAATACTATTAAAACAGATGCTAGAGTAGGAGCAATCGTTACTAAATGGCAGCAAATTTTAAAAGCAAAAATTAAAGACATTGTTGCAAAACCAGATGAAGTAATTTATAACACAAAAGTTCCTTTAGAAGCAAGAGACACACCAATAAGAAGTATACAAACAAATATGGGAGCAATTATTACCAAAGCGATGAGTTTTGGTTTTAATGATAAAGTAGACTGTGCTTTAGTGAATGGAGGTTCTATTAGAATAGACGATGTTTTAGAAGGCGATATTAATGCAGTAGATATTTTTAGAGTATTGCCTTATGGTGGCGGAATTTTAAAAGTGGAAATTAAAGGTCGTTTATTAAAAAGAGTATTAGATTATGGAAAAAAAGCTGCAGGTACTGGTGCCTATTTACAGCGTTATAATGCTGTTTTACAGGGTGATACCTGGTTGGTGAATCATCAGCCAATTAATATAGATAAAGTATATACTGTTGCTTTTTCTGACTACCTTTTAAAAGGTTTTGACATTCCTTTTTTAAACGCTAAAAACAAAGAAGTATTCTCAATTTATCAACCTAAATCAACAGAGATTTCTTATGATATTAGAAAGGCTGTAGTGTCTTATTTAAAATCTTTGTAACTTATTTTATTCTTTTTCAGTTAGTTATAGAACTTTTTCTTTTTTATTTAAAATAATTCTAAATAATGTTTGCAAATGTTATTTTGGATATTATATTTGCAGAATATTTAATCATCTATTTATAATTAATCTAAATAAAAGTAAGGTAATAATGAAGAAGTTTTTATTCTTTTTAACAGTAAGTGTATCGTTATCAATTTCTGCTCAGAATACGCAGAAAGATAGTATCAATATCAATCCACAAAATCAAGTAAACGCAGCACAACGTCTTTTATCATCAAACATTAATCAGAAAGGATTAACAGTTGGTGGTTATGCAGAAGCTCATTATAATAGTGTTTCTGGACAAAATGCATTGTTAGATGTGCATAGAGTAGTGATGTTATTTGGTTATAAATTCAACGACCGAACACAGTTTATAACAGAATTAGAGTTTGAACACGTAAAAGAAGTGTATGTTGAGCAAGCTTTTTTACAATATAGTATTACTGATAATACAAATGTAAGAGCTGGTTTAATGTTAGTGCCAATGGGGATAATTAACGAATATCATGAGCCTACAACTTTTAATGGTGTTGAAAGACCAAGTATGGATAAAGCCATTGTTCCTACTACTTGGAGAGAAATTGGATTAGGACTTTCTGGTAAATTTGATGATGCATCTTTACGTTATCAAGCGTATATGTTTAACGGATTTACTTCTAATAATAATGGTAAGTTTTTAGGTGGAAGTAACGGTTTACGTAACGGACGTCAAAAAGGAGCAGAATCTACGATGAACAATATCAACTTTGCTGGTAAATTAGATTACTATGGGTTACCAGGATTACGTTTAGGATTATCAGGTTATTTTGGTAGAACACAATCAGAGAAAGCGATTGAAGATATTGCAGGTTCTGATGTTGGTGTGGCAATGATTGGATTAGATGCTCGTTATGCGTATCAACGTTTTACTGCTAGAGGTCAATTTATTACTGCAAATATTGCAGATAGTAAAGAATATAACGCCTATTACGGTTCTGATTTGGGAAGTAAATTACAAGGTTTTTATGTAGAAACAGCTTATAATTTATTACCAATGAATAAGAAACAACAATTATTCGGATTTGTAAGATATGAAGATTTTAATACACATGCTTCTACTGATGGGGTTGCTCAAAATTTATCATATGATAGAAACGAATGGACATTCGGGTTAACGTATAAAGTAGCTCCAGGAGCAGCGTTTAAAGCAGATTATCAATTAAAAAACAATGCAGTTGTTGGTAATGCTGTTACCAAACAATTTAACTTAGGATTCGGTGTTTGGTTCTAAATTTTAAGGTATTATTTGATATAATAAATCGTGATAAATATTAATTTATCACGATTTTTCTTTTTATTTAGATTAAATCTAATTAATTTTGCTGTATGATTTTAAAACGATTTTTTTCTTTTTTACTTGTACTAACTAGTTTAGTATTCCTATCGTTTTCTTTACCGAGTAAAATTGAGAAAAAAGTAAAAAAAGAAATTAAGAAAACCTTTATCGTAGAAAATTTTACAATCGAAACTATTTCTATTGAAGATAGTGTCAATTTAAAATTGTCTAAAAAAATCAACAATCATAATTTATATAAAATAGTAAGTTCAGACGTTTTAATTGGCTATGCTTTTATTGATAAAGCCCCAAGTAAAACTGACGAATTTGATTACCTAATTTTATTAGATACCAACTTAATCATAAAAAAATCGAAGGTCTTAAAATACCGAGAAGATTATGGTGGCGAAATTGGTAGTAGACGTTGGTTAAAGCAATTTATCGGTAAAAAATCTAATGATACCTTACAATATGGTAATGATATCATGGCCATTTCTGGAGCTACTATTTCTGCAAATTCTATGACTATTGCTGTAAATTCTTTTTTACAGAATCTAAGAATATTAATAGATAATAAAGTTTTTGATGCAAGTTAGTGGAGCAATTCATCAATTTCCAAAAGAAATAAAATTACTTATTAGTGTTTTTATTATTACCCTAAGTATCGGTTTTTATTCAAGTATTTCCTTTGTAGATCATAACACAGAATCTAATCCTAGAGGAATAGAAGAACGTTATTTAGGAAACGAAGCAGATGAAAATGCAGCTATCATGAAGTTTAAAAGAAACAAATCAGAAATGATGACGCTGTTTCATAATCATGTATTGTCTTTATCGGTTATTTTTTTTATTCTTGCCTTAATTTTATCAACAACATCAATAAATATGGGACTTAAAAAGTTTTTAATGATAGAGCCTTTCGCTTCTATTATCTTAACTTTTGGTGGAATTTATATCATGTGGTTAGGGCATACCTGGTTAAAATACGTAATTATGTTTTCTGGAATATTAATGACACTTACTTATACAGCAAGTGTGTTAATTATCTTAAAACAACTCTTCTCTAAAAAATAAGGCTATCCAACTGCAAGCTCTTTTTCAATAGTTCTCTTTTCGAAATACAAAAAGTAAATACTTGCTACTAAACTAACAAGGAAATATCCTATTATTAATGTACTCCCAATAGAGAGGTATTCATTTAGACCAAACCAATCTGCAGTGGTATAAATAATGTAAACTCCTAATACTGTTCTTAATAATTCAAATATTAACGAATGCTTGCTATAATCCATTAAAGAAGTAAATGAATACACTCCTAAGAAAAGAAGGAACCCGTAGATCAAAAGATTACTCGCACCAATATGTACGTAATTATAAAACATAAACAATAATAAGGCTTGTGTAATTATAAAGTGAATATAAGAAGTGAATATAAGTGCTTTTGATGGGTTAGAAGTGTATTTTTCATATCCATACGGATCTTCAATAATTTTTACAGGATATTTATCTATTACATCACTTGGTCTCCAGCCAGTTGGCATAAACCAAATTCTAAGTTTATCTATCCAATTATTTGTTCTCCATGCATCTTTTATCAACTGCCATAAATGCTGAAAATTAATTAATATAGGATTCCATGTTCTTGCAGGTTTAAGTACTCCAAAAACCACAGGAACTTCGTCTAATTCTTCTTGAAAGGTGCCAAAAATACGATCCCAAACACAAAAAATAGGTGATAAGTTTTTATCTAAATAAATATCGTTAATCGCATGATGTACTCTGTGTTGTGAAGGTGTTACAATAATGTATTCTAAAAATCCTAATTTACCAATATGTTTGGTGTGATACCAAAATTGCGCAAATAAATGAATGGGTAGCAATAAACCTATTACTTTATAAGGAACTCCTAAAAGTGCAGCAGGTAGTAAGAATAAAGCAATATACCCAAAGAAGTTAGAAATTGATTGTCTTAATGCGCAAGCTAAATTAAATTCTTCGCTACTATGATGAATTACGTGTAAATTCCAAAAATAATTAACATGGTGGTTTAAACGATGACTCCAATACCCAGCAAAATCTATCGCAATAAAAGCAATGACATAAACTAGCCAAGTAGATTCAATAGTTAGCAATGCAATTTTATCAACCAAAAAAGGATAAGAAATTAAAATTACGACCAATCCTAAAGAATCTTTAATGGAATTGGTAACACCAGAACTTAAACTAGCAATGGTATCTAAAGCAGTATAAGTTTGATTTTTAACAAAATAACCATAGGCTACTTCAATTAATACTAAAACTGAAAAATAAGGGATAGCATATAATAAAGCGTTTGCGTAGGTTTCCATAAATAAAATTTAATTTAAAGTAAAGTTAGGGATTTTAATTGTAAATTTGCATGCAATTAATTTCTAGCAACTTTCAATTGATTGCATCATGATAGCACACAACGATAAAATTTTAGGAGAAGGATTAACATACGACGATGTTTTGTTGGTTCCAGCCTTTTCAGAAGTACTTCCAAGAGACGTAAGTATTCAAACAAAATTTACTAAAAATATTAGCATTAATGTACCCATTGTATCTGCAGCTATGGATACGGTTACAGAAGCAGACATGGCTATTGCTATGGCTAGAGAAGGTGGTATTGGTGTGTTGCATAAAAACATGTCTATTGCGCAGCAAGCAAAAGAAGTTAGAAAAGTAAAGCGTGCAGAAAGTGGAATGATTCTAGATCCAGTAACATTGCCTTTAACGGCTATTGTTTTGGATGCAAAACAGCACATGAAAGAACATAGTATTGGCGGAATTCCGGTTGTTAATAAAAATGGTGTGCTAAAAGGGATTGTCACCAACAGAGATTTGCGTTTTGAGCATGATAACAAACGTCCAATTATTGAAGTTATGACCAGTGAAAACTTGGTAACAGCTGCTGTTGGAACTTCGTTAAAAGATGCGGAGAAAATTCTTCAGAAAAATAAAATTGAAAAATTATTAATTGTTGATGATGCTTTTGTCTTAAAAGGATTAATCACCTTTAGAGATATTACAAAAGTTACTCAAAAACCCATTGCCAATAAAGATACTTACGGTAGATTACGAGTTGCAGCGGCATTAGGAGTTACTCCTGATGTTGTAGATAGGGCAGCAGCCTTGGTAAAATCTGGTGTAGATGCAGTAATTATAGATACGGCTCACGGACATACAAAATCTGTAGTCGCAGCCTTAAAAAGTGTAAAAGCTAAATTTCCAGATTTAGATGTTGTTGTTGGTAATATTGCAACTGCAGAAGCAGCTAAATATTTAGTTGAAGCAGGAGCAGATGCAGTAAAAGTGGGTATTGGCCCAGGTTCTATTTGTACAACAAGAGTGGTTGCAGGTGTAGGATTTCCTCAATTTTCTGCGGTATTAGAAGTAGCCGCAGCTATCAAAGGAAGCGGAATTCCGGTAATTGCAGATGGTGGAATTCGTTATACAGGTGATATCCCAAAAGCTATCGCGGCTGGGGCAGATTGTGTAATGCTAGGTTCTTTATTAGCGGGAACTAAAGAAAGTCCTGGAGAAACTATTATTTACGAAGGGCGTAAGTTTAAGTCTTATAGAGGGATGGGTTCTGTAGAAGCTATGAAACAAGGCTCTAAAGACCGTTACTTCCAAGATGTAGAAGACGATATTAAAAAATTAGTACCAGAAGGTATTGTAGGCCGTGTGCCATATAAGGGGGAGTTGTTTGAAAGCATACACCAATTTGTAGGAGGTTTACGTGCTGGTATGGGTTATTGTGGTGCTAAAGATGTAGCAACACTAAAAGAAACGGGTAAATTTGTTAGAATTACTACAAGTGGAATTAACGAAAGTCACCCACATGATGTTGCCATTACCAAAGAAGCACCTAATTATAGTAGGAGGTAAGGGAGTTTTTATAAGGTTTGTTAACTTGTACGAATATGTATCGTTTTAATGATTTATATTCGGAGTTAATGAAGTTATCGTTTTGTGAAAAAAAAATCAGCTTATTTCTTAAAACAAAAAAACCTCGCTAGTTGCGAGGTTTTATAAATTATATGTACACTTTTTTAGTTCTTTTTAGCTGCAGGTTTTAAACCTAATTTGTCTAAAACTAACTGCGTAATATCAAATTTTTCATCAATATAAGCAAACTCGTTTCCTTTAATGGTAAGTACTTGTGTATATCCATTTGCTTTAGAAATTTCACTGATAACACCGCCAACTTTACCATATAAAGGACGCATGAACTCATCTCTTTTTAATTGTATCAATTGATTTCCGTTCTGTCTATATTTTTGTAAATCTTGCTCTAAACCCGCAATTTCTTTAGTATTCACTTTTTTCAATAAGTCAGACATTTTTTTGTATTCTTCTAACTTAACTTGATATTCTTTTAATTTTACTTGAAAAGTAGAATCTAATTTTACACCATAAGCTTGTGTATTTGAGATTACTTTTTTCATTTCTGGCATTAATCCAATAATATAATCTAAGTCAACCGTTCCAACTTTAGTTTGTGCAAAAGAAATACTTGTAAATAAAATTGTAATAGCAATAAGTAATTTTGATTTCATAAAAAATAATTAAATAATTTGATTTTATTGTTATCATTCTCGCGAAAGCGGGAATTTGCGCAAATATATAAAAGCGAATGAGTTATGAAAACTTTAGTTTCATAAAAAAAGTTAAAGTTTTGTAGTAATAGTTTCTATAATTGGTGCTATTTCTTCTTGATAATCAAACCAAGTAATAGCCGTATCTTTTCTAAACCAAGTACCTTGTCGTTTTGCAAAACGACGCGTGTTTTTCTTAATTTCTTCAATGGCAAATTCTTTGGTAAAATTACCATCAAAATAAGAGAATAACTCTCTGTATCCCACAGTTTGTAGAGCGTTTAAAGTTTTATGCTGATGTAATTTTTTTGCTTCTTCCAACAAACCATTGTTCATCATGATATCTACACGTTGATTAATTCTGTTGTACAAAATTTCTCTATCGGCAGTTAATCCAATTTTTATAGCATTAAAATTTCTAGGTGCTTTGGGTTTGTTTTTATAGGATGAATACGTGTTACCTGTACCAATACAAATCTCTAAAGCTCTTATTAATCGATGTGGATTATCAATTGCCAAGGTTTTATAGCTTTCAATATCTAGTTCTTTTAATTTGTTTTGAAGGGATGCTATTCCGTTTTCTGCTAATTCGACATTCAGTTGTTCTCTGATAGCTGGAGCTACTTCAGGAAAATAATCTAATCCTTTTAAAACAGCATCTACATACAATCCACTTCCACCAACCATAATTTGTACCGAATTTTCAGTAAATAATTCGTCTAGTTTTTGCAGCGCATCTTTTTCAAACTGTCCTACATTATATTCCTCAAAAATACTTCTGTTTTGTATAAAATGATGCTTTGCTGCTGCCAATTCTTCAGCATTGGGTACAGCTGTACCAATGCTCATTTCTTTATAAAATTGACGGGAATCGCAAGAAATAATATCACAAGAAAAATGATTGGCTAATTGAATGCTTAAAGCTGTTTTACCAATAGCAGTAGGGCCAACAATAGTAATGAATGTATTTTTATAATTCACTTATTCTTCGTTTAAAATACTTCCACAGTTATAGCAAAATTCTGCATTGTCTTTATGGTTTTCTTTTAAACAACTAGGACAAGCCTGCGTATTAACATCCAACACAGTCTTCGTCATTTCCGAGCTTACAATTCCTGTAGGAATAGCTATTATTCCGTATCCTAAAATCATAATCACACTGGCAATTAATTGACCAAGTGGGGTATGAGGAGCAATATCTCCGTAACCAACGGTGGTCATAGTAACAATTGCCCAATATACACTTCTAGGAATACTTGTAAATCCGTTTTCTTCGCCTTCTACCATATACATTACTGTTCCTAAAATGATGCATAAAATAACGATGAAAAATAAGAAAACTGCAATTTTTGCTCTACTGGCTCTAAGTGCAACTAATAATCTGTTTGAAGCTCCAATATACCGTGCTAGTTTTAAAATTCTAAAAACGCGTAATAGACGTAATGCTCTTAAGGCTGCCAAATGATGCGTGCCAACAAAAATAAGTGATAAGTATTTTGGGAGTGTAGAAAGTAAATCTATAATACCGTAGAAACTAAAAACATATTTCCATGGTTTTTTAATCGCTATAAGGCGTAAAATATATTCTATAGTAAATAAGATGGTAATGATCCATTCCGCAATATTTAGAAACGTATGATATTTAGTATCAAAACTTTCAACGCTTTCTAGCATAACAAAAAGTACACTAGCAAGAATTGCGGCTAATAAAACTACGTCAAATACTTTACCTGCATTGGTGTCTGCTTCGTAAATTATTTCGTGTAATCGATGTCTAAAACTTGATTTTTTTTGTTCTGAACTCACAAATAATAGTTTTCTATAGCAATACTACAAATTATTTTTTTAGCATTGAAATAACTGCGTAAAGGAAGTTAAAATCTGATGATTTTTTTTGCAGCATTTTTCTGAAGATAATTCGCTACAATATTTTTAGCTAATGCTTTGTTTTCAAAAGGAGTAACAATATTTTTTAATACTTCTAATTGATTTTCTTGATGTGCTAAATTTGTATATCCATACCCAAAAATTTCATTGTTTTCTACTAATATAACGCCGTTTTCACCAGTTTTACGTCCATTTTCTAGCACAATCATATTATCGTTACCAAAATCTTTATGGTTAATTTTTTTTGCTCTTTGTAAATTATATTTAGGCTTTAAAACATCTAATTCGGTGTAAAACTTTAAACGGGTAAAAAGAACATTTCCAGTTTCTTCAAAAGATACTTTAGAAACTCTACTTTGTATTTTTTTAGCTCTATTAGAACTTTTTAGAAATAGTTTGTTAACTTCAGACTTCATGTTACTTCCTCGTCCTATATAAATAACAGTTCCATCACTTCTATGCACATAAAAAACGCCCATGTTTTCTGGAATCGAATTTAAAATCTTTTGCTCTTTTTCAATCTGATTTCTGTTATCGTGATATTTAACAGCTGCTTCAATAATAGATTTATCTACATTTTTATCTAAAAGCATTTTAAATAATTGCACTGTTGCCAAAGCATCACCAGAAGCTCTATGTCTATCTGTCATTGGAATTCCTAATGCTTTTGCTAATTTACCTAATTTATAAGTAGGTTGATCTGGGATTAATTGCTTACTCAGTTCTACCGTGCAAATAGTATTTCTAAGAAAATCATAGCCTAAGCGTCTAAATTCTGTTCTTAAAATACGGTAATCAAAATCTGTATTATGCGCTACCAACGTACAATCTTGGGTTATTTCTATAATACGTTTGGCAACTTCAAAAAACTTTGGTGCATTACGAAGCATTTTATTGTTAATACCTGTTAGTTTAACAACAAATTCTTGTATTTCTTTTTCGGGGTTTACAAGTGAAATAAATTGATCTATAACGGTTGTTCCGTCGTATTTGTAGATGGCAATCTCAGTAATTCCTTCTTCATTAAACTTACCGCCAGTAGTTTCAATGTCTAATATAGCGTACACCTTTCTTCTTCTTTGACGTGCAATTTAGGCAATATAATTACGATGACCAAAAATTGAACTTCCAACTCTAACCATAGTACTCCCATTTTCAATGGCTAAGGGGTAATCTCCACTCATTCCCATGCTTAAAATTTTAAGTTTTGAATTTTGAGTTTTTAGCGTGTCAAAAAAGTTTTTTAATGATGAAAATTCTTCTTGTAATTGATGCTTATCATCCGTGAATGTTGCCATTCCCATTAAGCCAACAATAGAAATGTTCTCTAATTCAGACAATTCTTCTGAAGTAATTATTTGATTTATATCGTTAAAAGTTAATCCGAATTTTGTTTCTTCTTGTGCAATTCTAGCTTGCAGTAAACAATTAATAACTCTATTATGTTTTTTTGCTTGCTTATTGATTTCTTTCAAGGTTTTAAAACTATCAACTCCATGAATTAAATCGACAAAATGTGCCATATACTTTACTTTGTTACGTTGTAAATGACCAATCATATGCCAATTGATATCTTTAGGTAAAGCATCATATTTAGCAACCATTTCCTGAATTTTATTTTCTCCAAATACTCGTTGACCAGCATCATAAGCTTCTTGAATATCAACAATAGGTTTGGTTTTAGAAACCGCTACTAAGGTTACATGTTCGGGTAAGGTTGCTTTTATTTCTGTTAAGTTTCTTGTAATCATAGGTTAAAATTGACTTTTCAGAGGTTGTACTAAAATTCGTACATTGTTAATCCACTTCTTAGTTTTGGTTCAATATACGTGGTTTTTGGAGGCATTTTTAAATTGTTGTCAGCAACTTCTTTCATTTCATTTACAGAAATAGGTAATAATCCAAATCCAACTTTGTATGTACCATCATCTACTTTTGTTTTAACAGATAATACATCTTTTTTAGTATGTGAATATCCAATTCTATTGTTATTATTCAGGTTATCAATACCTAAAATAGGTTTTAAGATTGTTCTAAATAATATTTCTGCATCCAATTTACTTAATGCATCCGTAAATTTATACAGAGACCTTCTTAAATATAACGAATAAAATGTACCTTCTAAATACATGCTAAAATGATTCTTTTTTGAAGGGTAATAATAGTGTGCACCATGATTTTCTATTCTAAATGATGCGTCTAATTTCATTAAAAAATCATCTACAGTCAATCCATTTAAATCTTTTACAAATCGATTGAACTCAGAAATTTGTAAATGACTTTCAGGAATTAAATAGGTCATAAAATAATTATAGGCTTCTTTTCCTGTATGATTTGGGTTCTCTTTGCGTAAATTTTTTGCTAATAAATAGGAAGAAGCTGATCTATGATGTCCATCGGCAATATAAATTGAGTCAATGGTTTTAAAGGCATCTTTAATTTCATCAAGCAAATCGGTTTCAGTAATTACCCAAAATTTATGTAGTTTTTTATCGGTTGTAGAAAACTCATATTCAGGGCGTACCGTTTCTTTATAGTTTTTGATAATTGTTTCTAGCGAATCATTATCAGGATAAGTTAGGAGCACAGGTTCTGCGTTAAACCCAGTAGTTTTTAAGTAGTTTTCAAAAAGGATTTCTCTTTTTTCAATAGTACCTTCATGTTTTTTAATGATGTCATTTTCATAGTCATCTACTGAACTTCCGGCAATAATTCCGCAATAGCTATTTTTACCATCTTTTTTCTCATAAATATAGAAGGATTCTTTTTCGTCTTGTAAAAAAATACCATTCTCTTTAAATTCTAAAAATCGGTTATGAACTAATTGAAAACGTTGCTCTCCAGATACTTCTTGATGGTATTTATACCCAGGATTAATGACATGTAAAAACGTAAACGGATTAAAATCTAGTTTAGCACCCAATTCAGCAGGTGTATAAGCTTCATAAGATTTTGAAGACACTAAAGCTACTTTATCTCTTGTAGCTCGTACTGCTTTAAAAGGTTTTACGATGGCCATTGACTAGTTTTTAGGATTTAGTTGTAAGTAATTAGTTTTTTTAACAACAAAAAATCGTTAATTATTCCTTTAATAAAGAAATAATCTGACTCGCTAATTCAGTTCCAATTCTATCTTGAGCTTCTTTAGTTGCTGCACCAATATGTGGTGTTAAAGACAGGTCAGGATTCATTAATAACTGCATTTCTGGCGTTGGTTCTTTTTCAAAAACGTCTAAGGCAGCAAAATGAACTTTTCCTTCTTCAATAGCATTTATCAATGCTATTTCATCCAACACACCACCACGAGCAGCGTTTACAACGCCTACACCATTTTTCATGGCTTCGAATTGAGTTTTTCCAATAACATAATCATCTTGTGCAGGTACATGTAATGTAATAAAATCTGAATCTTTTAAAAGCGTTGCTAATGGTTGTGTTTCAATTGAAAAAGATGCTTTTGTATTGTTATAAAAAGATAATTCTATAGTGGCACTTTCCATAAAAGCATCAGTAGCAATTACCTCCATTCCTAAACCAATCGCAATTTTTGCAACTTCTTGTCCAATTCTACCAAAACCTATTATACCAATAGTTTTACCACGTAATTCAGTTCCGCCAGCATAGGCTTTTTTCAATTCTTTAAATCGAGAATCTCCTTCTAAAGGCATTTCTCTATTAGATTGATGTAAAAAACGTGACATTCCGAATAAGTGCGCAAATACTAATTCTGCAACAGAACTAGAAGATGCGGCTGGTGTATTGATAACATGTAATCCATTATCTCTAGCATACTGAACATCAATATTATCCATACCTACGCCACCACGACCAATTAGTTTTATACTCGGACAAGCATCTATTAATTCTTGTCTAACCTGTGTAGCCGATCTTACTAAAATTGCATCGATGTTATTTTCATTGATGTAATTTTCAAGTTGATTTTGAGCAACTTTTGTAGTAATTACTTCAAATCCACCTTTTTCTAAAGCGTCAACTCCACTTTGTGATATTCCGTCGTTTGCTAGTACTTTCATAATTATTACGCTTTTCTTTCTAATTCTTGCATTGCATCCACTAACGTTTGTACACTGTGTAATGGCAAAGCATTATACATACTTGCTCTATAGCCACCAACACTTCTATGTCCGTTTAAACCATTAATTCGTGCATCATTCCAAAGCGTTTCAAAAGTACTTTTTAATGAATCATCCGTTAAATTAAACGTTGCGTTCATGTTACTTCTATCTTCTTTCGCAGCAAAACCTGTGAATAGAGGATTTCTATCAATTTCATTATATAATAAATCTGCTTTTTGCTGATTTACTTTTTCAATAAACGGAATTCCACCTAAATCTTTTAACCATTCTAAGGTTAACATAGAAACATAAACAGGAAAAACAGCTGGTGTATTAAACATACTGTCTTTTCCTAAATGTATTTTATAATCTAACATAGAAGGAATTTCTCGTTCTACATTTCCTAAAATATCTTCTTTTATTACTACTAATGTTGCCCCTGCAGGTCCCATATTTTTTTGTGCACCTGCATAGATTAAATCGAACTTAGAAAAATCTAATTGACGAGAAAAAATATCTGAACTCATGTCACAAACATTTACACCATCAAACATTGGAAACTCTTTAATTTGTGTCCCGAAAATAGTATTATTACTGGTTGTATGGAAAAAATCAACATCAGTTGGAATTGAAAATCCTTTAGGAATATAGTTAAAGTTTTTATCTTTTGAAGAAGCTACTTCTACCATTTCTCCAAATAGTTTTGCTTCTTTGATTGCTTTACTAGACCAAGTTCCTGTATTTAAATAAGCTGCTTTTTTATTCAATAAATTATATGCAGTCATTAAAAACTGAGTACTTGCGCCACCTTGTAAAAATAAAACTTTATAGCCCTGGTTTTCTAAGCCTAATAATTCTAAAACCAAACTTCTAGCGTTTTCCATAACATCTACAAAAGGTTTACTTCTGTGCGAAATTTCGATTAATGATAAATCATCATTGTTAAAATTCAATACGGCTTCAGAAGCTTTTTGTAGTACTTCTTCGGGTAAAATACATGGACCTGCGCTAAAATTGTGTTTTTTCATTGTGTAGTTGTGTTAAGCTAACAAATATCTAAAATTTTTAATTCTTTTTTGATACTATTTTTAATTATATTTTTGATAAAAAGTCTAAAGTATTCACGTCATCTGCATAGTCCCATAATTGAGGGTTTTGTGTTTGACCGAAACTAACTTCTTTTTCTACAAATCCCTTAGAAACAATACATTGAATTTTATCTTTATCTTCTGATAATTTATTTTTTAAGTCGTTTAAATTATCATAATACTCATAGAAAATGGTTGCAATAGGAGAGGAGTAACTTTCATCTTCTTTAATCATTAAGAACCCGTTTTCTAATAAATCGAACTCGCTCATTAAATAAACCGCTTTGTTATAATCGTAATTATTAGCATATTTTGCATTAGTGATGTGGTCTTTTTTGCCATACATTCCGTTAAAAAAGGTTTCGAAATTATAGTCTTTAGGAACATACAATTTAGAAACTGACCTACATCCTAAACCAAAATAAGTAAAAATATCATCGCTTAAACTTTGAAAATCTTCTAAAGTTTCATCACCTTTAATTACTGCTACCGAATTCCTACTTTTTCTAATAATACTAGGTTTATTTTTAAAATAATATTCGAAATATCTAGCGGTATTATTGCTTCCTGTAGCTATAACTGCATCAAAATTTTCTAGTTTTCCTTCTGTAAAAGTGATTTTTCCTTTAAAATCTTCATGAACATGCTCTAAATATTTTGCTAAAAAAGGAAGTATGTGTTTATCGTTAGAAGATTGTTTTACTAGCACAGAATGACCTGAAATTAGCACTGACAAAAAATCATGAAAACCAACTAATGGAATATTCCCAGCCATAACAATAGCAACAGTTTTAGAATCGTTCTGAAAATTTTCATTTAAAGTCCATTGTTCTAAATTGCTGGTTATTAGTGATTTTGACCAATTTTTGAGTGAAAGAGAAATGTTGTCTTTTGTAAACCAAGAATTGTTTTCTTGAGCTAATTTTAGTTGATGCTTAAAGCCATCAAAGAAAATATCATTAAATAAAACGTCATTAGCTTTTTGACTATCATTTTGTGAAAATTGACTGATAAAAATTCCTAATTTGGTAAATGCGTCAATTCTTTCTTCTATTCTACTCATTTATTTTGGTTGACAATTATTTTGGCTTTATTTTTGCAACCGCAAAGTTACATAAACTCAAAGAGAAAAACTATGGCAATTATTATTACGGATGAATGTATAAACTGTGGGGCTTGCGAACCAGAATGCCCTAATACAGCCATCTATGAAGGTGCAGACGATTGGAAATATGCAGACGGAACAGACCTAAACGGAGATGTAGTTTTACCAAGTGGTAAGGGAGTAAACGCAGATGAAGATCAAGAACCTGTTTCTGACGAAATCTATTATATAGTACCTGATAAATGTACAGAATGTAAAGGTTTTCATGATGAACCACAATGTGCGGCAGTTTGTCCAGTAGATTGTTGTGTGCCTGATGACGATAATGTTGAAACTGAAGAAGAACTTTTAGGAAAGCAAAGTTTTATGCATAACGAATAAGTAAATATTTATTTAAAAAATATATAAATCCTGAAGAAATTCAGGATTTATTGTTTTTATAAAATTTATAAAATAAAAACACCCAAATCATTATGATTTGGGTGTTTTGGTATTCAAATAATTAACTCAAAATTTAATTGAGTTAAATTTTATTAAAATTGAAAGTTAAGTCCTAATGCGAAATTTGTACCTAACTGTCCTAATTGTTGTACTTCTGATGAATAAAGGAATCTAGATCCTGCTTGTGCAGTATTCGTAGAAGTTAAAGTAACATCTGGATATACATCAAAAATGTTGTTGATATTTCCGTTAAAACTAATTTTATCTGTTAACTTATATACAAATCCTAAATCCGTAGAAACTTTAGCAGCTAAAGCTTGATCTGTTCCTCCTGATTGTGGAGCAGTAATTGTAACTTCTCCAAAACGAGTATTGTTTAATGACCAATCCCATTTATCACCTACATAGTTTAAACCTAAAATAAATTTACTTTTTGGTCTAGAATTTGTAATTAAACCTTGCTCTTGTCTATCAAAAATATTATAGCCTCCACTCGCTAATGCTGATGGAGTATTAATAGCATCAAAAGTTGTAGTATTAAAGTTGGCAGCTAAACTAGCGTTAACTTTTCCTTCACCAACTTCAAATAAGTTTTTATAATTTAAAACTAAATCGGCTCCTGTTGTACTAGTGTTACCAGCATTGATGAAAAATTGTACAGCAACAACATTGTTATTAATTAAGATTTGTTCAACTGAATCTGATCCATCTAAATTACCATCAAGTGTTCCAATTTGAGAAGAGAATAATACTCTATCGTTCACTTTAATATTATAAAAATCTAACGAAGCAGAAATGTTTCTGTCAAATTTATATGTTAAACCTGCAGAAATGTTTTTTGAAGTTTCATGAGTTAAATTTGGAACTCCTAATGCTTGTACAGCAGAATTATCATTTGCTAAAGTACCTTGTAATAATGGTTCTGATGAACCTGCAACAATAATATATTGACTTAAGGTAATGTGACGTTGGTGTAATGTTGGAGCTCTAAATCCTGTACTGTAAGAAGCTCTAATTGCTCCATTTTCGCCTAATTTATAACGACCATTTACTTTCCAAGAAAAATTTGTTCCTGCATCTGTAAAGTCTTCAAAACGACCTGCAACACCTAATAATAAATCTTCTGAAACATCATAATCTAACTGAGCATATGCAGCAAAGTTATTTCTGCTCCAAAGTCCTGCTTCAGCTGGTTTAATTCCGGCAAAAGAATCTGAACCTCCTTTATAATAAGACAATGGATTCCCTTCAAAAGCTCTAAAGCTTTCTTTTTTATATTCTAAACCTAAGGCTACACTTACTTCTTCAGATATTAATCCAGAAACATCTAAATTATTTATAACATTAGTTAATCTGTAACCTCCTGGATTGAATGTTCTTGGAGAAGTACCATGATCAGCTAAATAGTCTCTATTTACTGAATTGTTTACTGTATAAAATACATCATTAGATCCAAATGTAATACTAGCATCTGCTTTCCATTTATCATTGATATCAAATCTAATACCAGCTGAATTGATATGGTCATCAATTGCAGTTTCAAAAGTTGGTTGATATCCAATAAAATCATTAGGATTTGCAGTAATAAAGTTAGCATTAGCTACATCATTTCTCCAATATGGAGCTCTGTAATATGCAAAACTTTTACCTGTTCTTGTTGTAAAGCCATGAAAAGTATATAGCGTAGCATTATCACCAAATGGATGCTCTGCATTAATAAATAAATCTCCTTTTTCCATTTCTGGTTGACCAACTGTCATATTAGCAGTTGGGTTAGCAGCTAACCATGCTACATCTCTTGGAGTACTTCCTGTATCTGAAACAATTCCAGCTCTATTTGTTATGTTTTGCTTATAATAACCTAAAGTTAAGTTTACAAAACCTTCATTTCCAAATTCAAAAGAAGTATTATAATCAGCAGCAAAATTGAATCCATCATTTTGTGATGTAATTCCTGCTTTTGAAGTAAAAGTCGAATATTCTTGATCTTTCTTTAAAATAATATTTAATACTCCAGCAATCGCATCAGAACCATACTGTGCAGATGCTCCGTCACGTAAAACTTCAACTCTATCTATTGCAGCAGTAGGTATACTTTTTAAATCAACCCCAACTTCTCCTTTACCAGGTGTTCTATTTAAATATACTTGTGCACTTTGATTTTTACGCTTTCCATTTATTAAAACTAAGGTTCTACTTGGTCCCATTCCACGTAAATCAGCTGGATCATAATGAGCTGTTGCATCTGATATTGCTTGATTTTGAGAATTAAAAGAAGGTACTTTAAATACTAACATTCTGTCAAATGTTGGCTTACCACTTCTTTGTAATTCTTGAACATCAATATTATCAATAGGTACAGGAGAATCTAGAATTGTTCTAGGTTTTGCTCTGTTACCAGTAACAACTATTTCTTCCAATAATAACCCTTCTGATAAAGAAATATTTAAATTAGTTCTACCATTAACAGAAACTTCTTTAGTTTCATAACCTGCAAAACTAACTACTAAAACAGCATTATCACCAACTGTTAATTCGTAGTTTCCATCAAAATCGGTTGATGTTCCGTTTGTTGTTCCTTTTTCAAGAACACTTGCCCCTGGAAGTGGGTCTTTATTCTGGTCACTTACGACACCAGAAATTTTTAATTGGCTAAATGCCACACTACTAACTAATAGTAATGTTAATACTAAGGTAATTTTCTTCATAAAATATTAAGTTTAAATTGTTTCGAATTAATGATTTGTGGGGTCGATAGCAGAGCAAACATACTAAGAAATTATTAAAATAAATAACAATTTATTAATGAATTATTAATAAACACCTCTATATATTAGTAATGTTGTAGCGTTGAATTGTTGATTGTATTGTTCTTTAATACTATTTGATGAGTAAAACATGGATTATATCTTATACATCAATGCTTAATTCTATTAAAAAAATTATATTTGCAATCGCTAAAAAACAAGTAAAGATGAAAGCTGGAATTGTAGGATTACCTAACGTAGGAAAATCAACCTTATTTAACTGTTTATCAAACGCAAAAGCGCAAAGTGCTAACTTTCCTTTTTGTACAATAGAACCAAATTTAGGTGTTGTAAATGTTCCTGATGCTCGTTTAGAGAAATTAGAAGAATTGGTAAATCCAGAAAAGGTATTACCTGCAACTGTTGAAATAGTTGATATTGCTGGTTTAGTAAAAGGAGCGAGTAAAGGAGAAGGTTTAGGGAATCAGTTTTTAGCAAATATTAGAGAAACGGATGCTATTTTACATGTATTACGTTGCTTTGATAATGATAATATTATACATGTAGATAATTCGGTAGACCCAGTTCGTGATAAAGAAACTATTGATATTGAACTGCAATTAAAAGATTTAGAAACTGTTCAGAAAAGACTTGAGAGAGTTAAAAGAACAGCAAAAACAGGGAATAAGGAAGCCCAAGCCGAATTAGTTATTTTATTAAAGGTAGAAGAAACTTTATTACAAGGTGTTTCAGTTAGAGCATTAGATTTTTCTGAAAAAGAAATGGAGATTGTTCAATCACTACAATTTATTACAGCAAAACCAGTATTATATGTGTGTAATGTTGATGAGAACGCTGCAGTTTCTGGAAATGCATATGTAGATATAGTAAAAGAAGCTGTTAAAGATGAAGATGCAGAAGTAATTGTTTTAGCGGTTGGGACAGAAGCAGATATTACTGAACTAGAAGATTATGAAGAGCGTCAGATGTTTTTAGAGGATATTGGTTTAGAAGAAGCAGGAGTTTCTAGATTAGTTCGTTCTGCATATAAATTATTAAATTTACAAACTTATTTTACAGCTGGTGTAAAAGAAGTAAGAGCTTGGACAATCCCTATCGGAGCAACTGGACCACAAGCAGCAGGAGTAATTCATACCGATTTTGAAAAAGGATTTATTAGAGCTGAAACCATTTCTTATGAAGACTATGTAACTTTTGGTAGTGAAGCTAAAGTAAAAGAAGCTGGTAAAATGCGAGTAGAAGGGAAGGATTACATAGTTAAAGATGGAGATGTAATGCATTTTAGATTTAATGTTTAATAAAGGTTATATTATTTAATTTCCTTATCTGAACATCGTATAATTAAGATTCTACAGATATTTTAAAATTTTGTCTTTTATACTTTAGAAAGATGAAAGTATCCAACATATTTGCATCAGGAGTTTTTATTGGTTTATTAGGCGTTATTCTTTTTTCTGCAAAAGCCGTCATGGTAAAATTAGCCTATCAATACAATGTAACAACTCTACACTTATTGTTGTTTAGAATGTTATTTGCATTCCCTTTTTATGTGTTGATCGCATATTTTTATAGAAATAAAAAGCAAAAGGGCGTTGTAAAAAAAGATTATCTCTGGATTATTTTCTTCGGATTCATTGGCTATTATTTAGCTGCCTATTTCGATTTTTTAGGATTACAGTATGTAAAGGCTGGTTACGAAAGAATTATTCTTTTTGTGTTCCCAACATTAGTCATCATAATTTCAAGGATTTTCTTTAAAACAAAAGTAACCTCAAATCAAGTTATTGCTATTATTATAACCTATATCGGTATTATTATCACTTTTTGGGGAGAAATAGATACGAGTGGAAATCATATTGTTTTAGGAACTTTTTTAATATTTATGAGTGCCTTAACTTATGCTACATATTTAGTAGGAAGTGATTGGTTAATTCCCAAATTTGGTGTGCTTTTGTTTACTTCTTATGCAATGATTACTTCAACAATTTGTATCTGTATTCATTATTTACTTTTAGACAGAGCATCTGTTTTCGATTATCCGAAAGAAGTTTACTTTTTTGGTTTTTTAATGGCAACAGTATCTACATTGATCCCTTCTTTTTTAGTGTCTTGGGCGATAAAAAAAATGAACGCATCTAATTTTTCAATTATTGGAAGTTTTGGTCCAATTTCTACAATAATTCTAGCGTATTTCTTTTTGGATGAAAGACTATCGTTAATTCAGGTTTTAGGGTCAACAATTGTGATTCTTGGGATAATAATTGTGTCAAAAAATAAAAGTAAGTAACATTTATCCTTTATAAAAAGGTAGTTTTACAACTGTTGCAGGAATTGCTTTTTTACGAACTTGGATATGTATTTGTGTTCCCGATTTTGCAAATATTCTAGGTACATATCCCATACCAATTCCTTTGCTTAAACAAGGACTCATCGTACCTGATGTTACATTTCCAATCTTTTTTCCGTTGCCATCAACAATATCATACCCTTGTCTTGGGATACCTCTTTCATCTAACTCAAAAGCAACTAATCTACGTTCTGGTTTCTGCTCTTTTTCTTTAGCTAAAGCTTCATGATTAACAAAGTCTTTGGTAAATTTTGTAATCCAACTTAATCCAGCTTCAATAGGAGAGGTGGTGTCATCAATATCGTTCCCATATAAACAATATCCCATTTCTAATCGCAATGTATCTCTTGCTGCTAAGCCAATTGGTTTGATGCCAAAATCTGCTCCGGCTTCAAAAACTTTGTTCCAAATATCTTCAACAACATCATTATTACAATATATTTCGAATCCACCAGAACCTGTGTAACCCGTTGCAGAAACTATTATTGCTTCATAACCAGCAAAATCAGTAATTTTAAACGTGTAAAAATCTATAGCAGCTAAATCTTCAGAAGTTAAGCTTTGCATTGCTTCAATAGCTTTTGGCCCTTGTATTGCTAATAAAGAATATCCTTCTGAAAGGTCTCTAATATTTGCGTCAAACTCCTCATTATATTTAGAAATCCAATTCCAATCTTTTTCAATATTAGAAGCATTTACTACTAATAAATAGGTTTCTTCTTTTAATCGATAACAGATTAAATCATCTACAATTCCGTTATCTTCATTTGGGAAACAACTGTATTGGGCATCACCAACTTTTAATTTAGATGCGTCATTTGATGTTACTTTTTGTATTAATGCTAATGCATTTTCTCCTTCAACCAAAAATTCTCCCATATGGCTTACATCAAAAACTCCAACAGATTCTCTA
Source organism: Lutibacter sp. Hel_I_33_5 (assembly GCF_007827455.1). Taxonomy (NCBI): domain Bacteria; kingdom Pseudomonadati; phylum Bacteroidota; class Flavobacteriia; order Flavobacteriales; family Flavobacteriaceae; genus Lutibacter; species Lutibacter sp. Hel_I_33_5. Next base: position 375,358 of record NZ_VISM01000001.1, on the reverse strand, counting down.
ACGGTTAAGTGTTCTGCGGTTACACCTTCATATTGTACAGGCATATTATAACCTGCAAAAGGAACCATTTTTGCGCCAAGGCTTTCGTGAACTTTATGTAATGCGATATTCTTCATTTGTGGATTTCATTAAATTTCCGCTAAATTATTGAAAAATTCGTAATATTCAATCATTAAAATTTGCTAAATATTTTAAATTCAGAAAAAATATTTAACACTACTTTTGTTTAAGGAAAATTTAAAAATTAATGAGACAAGAACAACCTAATAATCCATTACACGGAATAAAATTAGCAACTATTGTAGAAGAATTGTATTTAGAATTTGGTTGGGAAGAACTAGGTGATACTTTAAATATCAATGCGTTTAAAAATAATCCTACCTATAAATCTAGTTTGAAATTTTTAAGAACAACACCTTGGGCAAGAGAAAAGGTTGAGAGTTTCTATATAAAAACAATGATTGATTAGTGTATTAACTATTTTCTTTAATTAATCTTTGTTGTTGCTTTATAGTCTTTGTAGATCCATCATGACTCCAACCTGGCGCCGCAAATGCGTACATAAATTTGTGATACCAGTTTTTAGATTTTTTCATATCAATCCAAATATCTTTATATTCATGAGTAAGAATCACTAATGGATTGTACGAGTTTGGTGGATGTGTAACTCCGTATTTTATATCAATAGTTTCATCCAATTCTTTCCAAGTACCAAAAATTTTATCAAAAACATTTAAAAAACCTCCATGATTTTTATCCATATATTCTAAATTTTGTGCATGATGTACTTGATGCATTGTATGTGTATTCATGAATTTTTCAATGAATCCTAATTTTGGAACATAAACAGTATGTAATTGAAATTGCCATAAAGCTTCAATTCCTAAACATACAACCAACATTTCTGGTGGAAAACCAATTGCAGGAATCCACATATAAAAAAATGGTTTATAAAAAATAGTAAACCAACCATTTCTAACAGCTGTTCCTAAATTAAAATTACTAGAAGAATGATGTACAATATGGGCAGCCCAAAGAAAGCGAACATTATGATTTTGTCTATGAAACCAATAGTAACTAAAATCATCTAATAATTGACAGATTAACCAAATATACCAAGCATAACCAAATGATTCATACCCCATTATATTTGTACGAACTCCATCAACAATGGGATTAAAAACATCATAGACAAAATTAAAAAGTACAATAGCGGCAATGGTTTTAGTTAAAGGAGCTAAAACTGTAGAGCCAATCCCCATGGTAAGGCTAGCACCTAAATCTTTCCACTTATAGAGGTTTTTCTTTTTACTTTTATGATGTTTACTATAAGTTAATTCAACTAAAATGAGTCCTAAAAAGCAAGGAACACCATACACAAGTGGGTTTGTGAAATCCATTAAATATTTAGCATTTATTTTTTATAAATTTAAACTAATAATTGGAAATACAATCAATAGTTTCCTTTAACTATTGATTAATTATAGAAAGTACCAATTCTTTAGTCAGCATTTTACCGTTGGCAGCTTTTTTAATGTTTTCAAAAGTAAATACAAAATCACATCCTGATTTATAATTAGAGCAGCCATAGGCAGATTTTCCTTTTAAAATTGTTCCTTTTTTACATTTTGGGCATGAGATTTTATCAGAATATTTTTTCTCAATTGCTTCTTTTGGTTCGAGCTTTAAAGCAAAAGTTTCATCAAAACGAATTAAACCTTCAACAGAACCATTATCCGTTTTAAAACCTTTTAAATTGGTAGTGCAGCCTTTATCAATTAAACGAATTAATTGATTTTCTGAAACTTTCTTTCCGTAGATGTTAAAAGAAAGTTTTAAATCGCAATTATTTTTATATTCCGAACAACCATAAGCAGTAGAGCCTTTTATAATAGTTCCTTTTTTACATTTAGGACAGGTTTTTCCTACAAGTTGTTTTTTTGTTTTTTTGTCATTTCGACCTTTTGGAGAAATCTTTTGAGACTTCTCGACTGCGCTCGAAGTGACAGATTGAGATGAAATACGTTTGACTGTTTTATTAGATCGAACTTCATAGACCAATTCATCCACCATTTTTTTCATGTTATTGATAAACGTACCAGCATTAAATTCACCGCGTTCAATTTCTTTTAAACGTTTTTCCCAACGTCCAGTTAATTCAGCAGATTTTAATAATTCGTTATCAATCAAATTAATTAAATCGATTCCGGTTTGTGTTGGCAGTACTAATTTCTTTTTACGTTCAATATATTTTCTTCGGAATAAGGTTTCAATAATACTTGCTCTAGTAGAAGGTCTTCCAATACCATTTTCTTTCATTAATTCACGCATTTCATCGTCATCTACTTGTTTTCCAGCAGTTTCCATAGCGCGTAGGAGCGAAGCTTCTGTAAAATTTCTAGGTGGTTTTGTTTCTTTTTCTAAAAATGAAGGTTCGTGTTTTCCTTTTTCACCTTTTTTAAAAGAAGGAAGTGTTAGTTTTTCTGTGAGTTCTTTTTTTATTGTTGATTCTTTCGACTCAAAAACAACTCGCCAACCTTTATTAATAATTTCTTTTCCTGTTGTTTTAAAAGGAACGTCAGCAGCTTTTCCGATAACTGAAGTGTTTGAAACATCGGAATCTGGATAAAAAACAGCAATAAATCTTTTGGTGATAATATCATATACTTGTTGCTGATTATATTGTAAATTCCCTTGAATTCCTGTTGGAATTATCGCATGGTGATCTGTTACTTTTTTATCATCAAAAACACGCTTTGTCTTTTTTATTTTCTGTCCTAAAAGTGGTTGAGTTAGTTCTTTATAATTGGTTAATTTTGATAAAATTCCTGCTACTTTTGGATACACATCATTTGGTAAAAAAGTAGTATCAACTCTAGGATAGGTAACCACTTTCATCTCATATAATTTCTGGACCATTTTTAAAGTTTCATCCGCAGAAAAACCAAATTTATTATTACAATACACTTGTAACCCTGTTAAATCAAAGAGTTTTGGCGCGTATTCTTTTCCTTTCTTTTTGGTTACAGAAACAATTTCAAAGTCAGTTTCAGCTACTTTATCTGCTAAAATTTGTCCGTCTTCTTGTTTTAGAAAACGTCCATCTTCATAATTAAAAAGTGTATTTCTATACGTAGTTTGTAATTCCCAATAAGGTTGTGGTTTAAAATTCTGAATTTCTAAATATCGATTTACCAACATAGCAAGGGTAGGAGTTTGCACTCTTCCAACAGATAAAACTTGTTTGTAACCACCAAATTTAACAGTATATAAACGCGTTGCGTTTAATCCTAATAGCCAATCTCCAATTGCTCTAGAAAATCCTGCGTAATACAAATTGTCATATTGTTCGGCAGGTTTTAAGTTTTTAAAACCTTCTTTAATAGCTTCTTCGGTTAGTGATGAAATCCATAAACGCTGAACTTCTCCTTTATAATTACATTGATTAATTACCCAACGTTGAATTAATTCTCCTTCTGTTCCAGCATCCCCACAATTAATGATAACATCTGCTTTTTTGAATAAATCTTTAACAATGTTAAATTGTTTTTTGATACCAGCATCGCCAGTAACCTTGGTATCAAAGCGTTCTGGTAACATGGGTAAGTTATTTAAATCCCAACTTTTCCAATGTGGTTTGTAATCTTTAGGTTCTAAAAGTGTGCATAAATGCCCAAAAGTGTAGGTTACTGCATAACCATTACCTTCATAAAAGCCATCACGTTTTGTGTTGGCTCCTAAAATAGTAGCGATTTCTCTGGCAACACTTGGTTTCTCGGCAATACAGACTTTCAAATTTTATGAATTAAGAGTTTTGAAAAGTAGTAAAATTATAGGGATAATAAAATAAAAAATGATTCCTAATTTCTTTAATTTAATAGCATCATTGTATTTTTTTTCAAAGCCATATTTCTTAAAACGATCTAGTTCAGAATCATTATAGTCTTTAACAGGAAATAAATTTGAGCCAAAACCAAAAGGAAACAAGAAGAATGGTATTTTCTCTTTAAATGTTAATTGAGCAATTTTTCTTTTTCTTGTATTTCTGTCTTCTTCAATCATAACTATTTTAAATTCAATAGTGTTTTTTGTATTGCTTCTTTTTGTTTTTTATAGACACCAACTTTATCAGCATATATAGGCCATTGTTGTATTTTGTCATTGATTTCATCAACAATTTTTTCAGCTTTTTTTATATTTATTGCTTTTGCAAAAGTTAATAAATCAGCTTTTGTAAATCCTTTTCTTTTTCCGTTAATACTTAATGCATGCTGACTTACCCATATACTGTCAGGTCTGTAAGCATAGCAAATATCATATCCAGGAGCTATTTCCCAAGATTCATTTTCTTTTAATCTAAAAGCAAAGTTTTTTGTATGATCGTCGCAATTTTTAGCAATCACATTAAATACCATTCTACGATACATTTGTTCTGCTTCTGGATATGGCAAACGTAATATTCTCATTGTTTGAAAAAGCTGTTCATAACTAAAATTTCCTACTTCATTAAAATCATAATGTTGCATTGCACAAAAAGTTTGCACATGAAACTTTGTTTTATTTCCTTCTCTATCAAATCGTTTGGTCATAAAGTGGGCTCTATTATTTTCTTCTAATAATTTAGATTCCATCATGTTTATACCACAATCTTTTGCCATCAAATAATAGCCCATTTCTATTCTTCCGTAACCTTTACTTGTTCCAAACTGTTCGTCACTTACACCATCTAATTTAATCAGCCAATGTTCAAAACCTTTTGGTGCGTTGGTTTGCCCAGAACGTACTTGACCAGTTTTAGGATTGTATGCAATAATTGCTTTTGGTCTTGCACCACCAGCAGAAGTCCCAATTTTTAAAATTTCTGTCATTGCTTGCTGCTGATTTTTAGTAAGATCTGTTTTAAAATCTTCTCTTTTATGCAGCATTTTTTGTGCAATATTTACCAAACTATTTACCTGTACTTCAAACGTATTTTTTACAGAAGGCAGTTGTGTAGGTTCAAATTCTAAAGCGCCCATTCCTCTTGTTCCTATAAAACATAATTGCTCTATTGGATTCATGCTATTTTCTGGCCTACCATTTTGTGCCAACCAAACATTCATAAGTTGATTTCCGTATTTATCTGGCAATACATCTGCTAATAAACCTGGTAATCCTTTAAAGGTATCAAATTCACTGTTTCTACTTGCTTTTAATTCAGGAAAAGAAAATATTTGTTGATTAGCATTGATCGGCATTTTTATAGGAGCTAAATCCAAACCTTTTGCTTTGAATTTTTGTGTGTACTCAAAACTTGCAAATCCTTGATCTTCATTCCATGCGATAGCGCCTATAACTTCTCCCCATATTTTAACATAGGCAGTTTTTATGCTTACCATTTACTTTCATTTTTAGGATTATCATTAGTATCTCTAGCTCTTTTTCTTTTTTGTTTTTCAATTTTAGCAAGCTCTAAAGGGCTTGGTTGTGTATTAACATTAAAAACATCTAGGACGCTTAATAAATTCAAAGCCCTTAATATCTGAATTAAAGAACTCAAGGAAATTGCTTCTCCATTTTCTATTTGACTAATTGTAGAGCGATTAACACCCGCAGTTTTTGCAATTTTCCCTTGTGTTTTATTTTGATTTAAGCGTTGATGCTTTATATAATTTCCAATGGATTTTATGATTGATTTATCATTCATTGAAATCCAATTATTGTTAGTATTTACCATCTTTAACCTTGTTTTGTATAATTAATGTTGGTTTTTGCCAACACAAAGATATGTAAATTAAAATAAAAAATATTTTTTTTGATGGTTTTTGCCATCATAAAATATATAAAAGTAAAATAATGATGATAAAAACCATCATTTTTATAAATAAATACCTTCTTAATAATAGTTTTTTGAAGAGAACAAGAGAATTATTTCACTAAAGCCAATTGAATTCTCTTTCTAGCCACATCAACTTCTAAAACTTTGACTACAATTTGTTGTTGAAGCGCTACAAATGCATTGACATCTTTTACAAAAGTATCAGATAAATTAGAAACATGAATTAGTCCACTTTCTTTAATGCCGATATCAACAAAACAACCAAAATTGGTGATGTTATTTACAATTCCTGGTAAAAGTTGACCAATTCTTAAATCAGTAATCGTTTTAATAGTTGCATCAAAAGAAAAGACTTTTGCTTTCGCTCTTGGATCTAAACCAGGTTTTTCTAATTCGCTAATAATGTCTTGTAGCGTAGGTAAACCAATAGTTTCTGTACAATATTTTTGTAAGTTGATTTTCTGAAGAATTTCTTTATTTCCAATTAAATCAGCAATACTTTTATTTAAATCTTTCGCAATTTTATCAACCAAACCATAGCTTTCTGGATGAACAGCAGAATTATCTAAAGGATTTTTGGCGTTCTTTATTCTTAAAAAACCAGCAGCTTGCTCAAATGCTTTTCCGCCTAAGCGTGCTACTTTTTTTATAGTAGTTCTCGATGTAAAAGAACCATTTTCATTTCTATAATTTACAATGTTTTCTGCAATTTTTGGTCCAATTCCAGAAACATAACTCAGCAAAAATTCGCTTGCTGTATTGATGTTTACACCTACCGTATTCACGCAACTTTCTACAACAGTATCTAGTGATTTTTTTAAATTTGTTTGATCAACATCATGCTGATATTGGCCAACTCCAATTGATTTTGCATCAATTTTCACTAATTCCGCTAAAGGATCTTGCAATCTTCTTCCTATAGAAACTGCCCCACGAACAGTAACATCATAATTAGGAAACTCATCTCTTGCAATTTTAGAAGTAGAATAAATAGATGCGCCAGCCTCACTAACAACATAAACCTCTATTTCATTTTTAAATTGAATCATTTTAATCAATTGTTCTGTTTCTCTTGAAGCTGTTCCGTTTCCAATGGCAATTGCTTCAATTTTATGCGCTTCTGCGAGAGAACTAATTTTCTTTATCGCATCAAAAGATTGATTTTGTGGCGCATGCGGAAATACATTTTCGTTGTGCATTAAATTTCCTTGCTCATTTAAGCAAACAATTTTACAACCCGATCTAAAACCAGGATCAATAGCTAAAACTCTTTTTCCGCCCAAAGGAGCGCCCAATAATAATTGTTTTAAGTTTTTTGTAAAAACGATTATAGCTGCTTCATCTGCCTTTTCTTTTGCATTGGATAAAGCTTCGTTTGATAAAGATGGAAATAATAAACGTTTAAAAGCATCTTGAATGGCTAATTCAATTTGAGTAGTACATTCGTTTTGAGTACGAATGATTCTATCTTCCATTTTTAGAAGTACTCTTTCTTTATCAATTTCTATTTTAACACGAATAAAACCTTCATTTTCTGCTCTTAAAATTGCTAATAATCGATGTGAAGGAATTCTATTCAATGATTCATTCCAATCAAAATAGTCTTTGAACTTTTGCGCTTTTTCATCATCTTTTTTAGTTTTTATAACTTTAGATGAAATGGTAGCATATCTTTCTAATTCTCTTCTAATGTTATTTCTAATATCTGTACGTTCATTTATCCATTCTGCAATTATAAAACGAGCGCCTTCTAAAGCATCATCAATAGTTTTAACTTCTTTAGAAGTATATTTTGATGCTGTATGTTCTAAATCATTTACTCGCTGACTCATTATCATTTTTGCCAACGGTTCCAAACCTTGTAAACGTGCTGTTTCCGCTTTGGTTTTACGTTTCTTTTTAAAAGGTAGATACAAGTCTTCTAAAGTGATTAAATCTTTAGTTATATTAATTTTTTGTGATAACTCAACTGTTAAAACATTTTGCTCTTCTAATGCTTTTAAAATTGCTTTTTTTCGTTTTTCTAAACCCTCAAAAGCTTCTTTATATTTTACAATTTCACCAATTTGAACTTCATCTAAATTCCCAGTCATTTCTTTTCTATATCTAGAGATAAAAGGGATTGTAGCATCTTCATTTAGTAAAGAAATCGTGTTTTTAACAGATTTCTCTGAGATTTGTGTTTGTTGAATTATATATTGAAGTAATTGCATTTTTGTCTTTGGATTTATCTAAAAAAGAAACCTCATAAAATTGAATTTATGAGGTTGTAAATATAGTTTTATTTTACTTTTTTTTATTTTTTAATCCATTTCTTTGATGAAATATTACCATATATATCTTCTACCTTCAAAATATAAATACCTGGATTAATTCTAGAAACATCTACTTTCTTTGAAGAAAAGGATAAGATCTTTTTACCTAAGATATTAAATATGCTTCCTTTTTTAATTTTTGATTTCAATTTTATTGATAAATCATTTTTAACAGGATTAGGATATATAATAATTCTGCTGTTATGATTTAAGCTTAGATTTTCTATACTTAATGTTTTAAAATCTATAGAAAGTAATTCTTCTCCTTTTCCTTCTATATTTCCTGTAAAATATAACTTATCATTTATTATGGTATGATATACGTTAAAACCGCCTACAGTTTGTCCGTATATAAATTTATTATTTATAGAAAATACCTCAGTTAATGTTTTTGTAGTGAGATCTAGTTGAGACAGTTTATATCCAACATTAACATCCGCTTCAAAAATTAATAAATCTTCACCATTTGATAGTAATCTCTCATAACCATTAAAACCTAGATTATTTTGTGGAGAAAGAACTACTTCTGGTTGAAAATTATCACCAATTCTCCAAAGTTCACCCTTAAAATCTGCATTTGATATTTGAAAATATAAATACCCATTAATTTTAAAAAAGCGTGAGGGTGAAGAACTATGTGCACCACTTACTATATCTTTGAATAAACCAACAGTATCATCTTTTTCTATAGCCCAAAGTTCAGTTCCTGCACCCATATTTTCATTATAAACATAATAGATTCTTTCTGAATTTGGAAAAAATTGAGTAGTTTGATAGATTTTTAAGTTTGGAATAAATTTAATAGTATTGGCTCCATCTGTTCTAAATAATTTTAACTGATTGGTAGAAAACTCTCTACCATAAAAATAAAAATGGTTGTTAAAGCTAAAAGATTTATTTCCTGAAATAGTATTGCTTTTTACCGCACTATTTATATCATCTGCTAATACTGTTCCATCTGTGGTTCCATCAGTTTTCCACATTTTAAATGAACTTAAATTATTATCTGAACCAGAAATAGCAGCATAAAAGTAAAGTTCATTATTAGTTTCAACTATTTTTGGTCTCAAATCAAGTGCTGGTCTTGAACAAGAATTAGCACCTGAATTAATATCTTTTAGCATTGTTGTTCCAGCCTCAGTTCCATCAGTTTTCCACAACTCCATACCATTTGTTCCATTGTTTGCGAAAAAATAAAGTTCACTATTAAACTCTTTAAAATAACCAATTCTTACATAAGCTCTATTATCATTTAAAAAACCATCTCCATTTGGATTGATATCTTTTAAGATTTTAGTTCCTGCTGTAGTTCCGTCAGTAATCCAAAGTTCTAAGCCTTTATCTAACGAATAGGCTTTAAAAATAATTTTATCACCGAACAAATAAAAATCATGAGGTTTACTTGACTGAAAACCGGGATTTATATCTTTTACTAATGTTGTAGTTGTACCATCAAAAACGAATAACTCTCTACCATTAATATTATCATCAGCAGCAAAGTATACTTTTCCGTTTAATTTGGTCAGAAATTGAGGACTTGAATTTATATTACCAGCTTTATTTATGTCTTTTAATAGTTTTGTACCTGTATCTGTACCATCAGAAACCCAAAGTTCGCCAATGTTATAAGTTCCTTGTGTACTTCCAGAAGAAAAGATAAGTTTATTGTTAATTTTTTGTAAAGTACTTGGAACTTTTCCATCTGGCCATACTGGTTTTAGAGATTTAGTTCCTGCTTCTGTTCCGTCTGTAGTCCAAATTCTAAATCCTTGACCCTTATAATCTGCATTAAAATATGCTTTGTTACCAATACTTATAAATTTAGTTTGCACTAAAGACAAATCTGGTGTATTAAGTTTAGTCGTTGTGTTTGAACTTCCATCATACAAATGAACAGCTTGTTGAGTTAATATCATTAAATTGTTTCCAATTTTAGAAATACCTCTTATTAGTCCTTCATTATTAATCTCATCAAAAACCATTTTTGTACCTGTTTCTGTACCATCTGTTTCCCACAATTCTTTATAATAACTAAAATATAGTTTGCTATTAAATGGAGTTATAAAATCTATTATTTTGGTTCTTGAAAATGTAAATTCTTTAATTTTTTTTGTTCCATTTTCACTTCCATCACTTTTCCATAAATGGTTAACTCCTATTTTAAAAACACTGAAATTATTTACTTGATGAAATGTTGTGTTTTCTGTGCTACTATCATTTATAGTGATGTTTTTTAAAAGTTTTGTTTCTGCTGGTGTTCCATCAGTAATATAAGGTTCTCTTCCATGAGTCTCTGTTTCTAAATAAATAATAATTTTACTGTCATTAAACTTAAATATATTCTTCTTGTTATCGGAAGCAGATAAGCGCTCACTTTTGGGAAAAGATTTCAACAAGGTTGTAGTTGTGCCATCTGTTTTGTACAAAGCCCTTTCCTCTCCAATAGAATTAATAAAATAAAAGTAATTGCCATAAGCTCCCACAACATATTGGAAATTAGCTAAATCTATATTTACATCTTGTGTTGTAGTCCCGTCAGTTTTCACAAACTTTTGTCCATTAAAATAAAAAATGTAATTTTCTGAGTAATGAAAATAATTATTACGTGTCCGTTCTATATCTTCAAGTTGTTTGGTGCCTATTTCAGTACCATCAGTTTTCCATAACTTTATTACATCGTTATTTGTATATGGCTCTGTAATTAATGCAGAAAAGTACAATTCCCCTTTAAATTCAAAAAAATCCTCTGGATTACTTCCAGAAGTCCCTTTGTTAATATCACTTACAACTTTTAATTGAGCAAAATTAAAAGCGCTAATTAGCATAAAAGCTAGAATGAGTAATTTTTTCATAATTGTAATTTTAAAGTAGTTATAATTACTTCAAAATTACTAATGGATGTTCTATCACCCAATACGTCATATGACGTATTTTTAAAAAGAAATTACTTTCTCAAAAGCCAATCTTTTTGCGTTGTAACTTGTGTAAATAATTCCGCAATATTGGTAGCCTAATTTTTTGATGAGCGCTTGCATTTGAGTATTCTCTTCATGCGTGTCAATTTTTAAACTTTTAATGTTTTTATCTTTTAATTGTTGATGAAACTCATTGAAAATAAATTGTGCAATTCCGTTTTTTCTGAATGCTGATTTAATCGCTAATCTATGAATAACTCCATAGGTTTCTTTTTCATCAATCACCCAATCACCTTCAATAGTTTTATATGTTGGCTCTGGATCTACAGTAAACATTGAAGTTGCTATTACTTGATTTTCATCATTCTTAACAACATGACTTCGTTTTTTTAGAATGTCGTTTTCAATCTGTTCTTGATTCGGATATCCGTTTTGCCATTGATCTATTTTCTGAGATGCTAAATGTTTTTTTGCATCGTTAATAATTTGCATAATTGCAGGAATATCTTCTGTTTTAGAAAGTACTAATCTCATAAAGTAAATGTAAAAAAAATATCCACTAAAACTGTATTAAAATACATTTCTAGTGGATACTACTTTGCTTGATATTTATTTTAGATCATTTTAAAATCTAACATCAATTCACCATTAATTGAACATTGTAATTGATCTCCTTTAAAAATTTCTCCTTTTCCTAAAGCAGGTGTTCCTGTAAAAATTAAATCTCCTGGTTGCAAAGTCATATATTCAGAAATAAACACAATAATATCAGCAAAATCATTAATCATATACGCTGTATTGCTTTCTTGTTTTAATTCTTCATTAATTTTCAAATCGAAATTAATATCCGCTAAATTAGGATATTCTGTAATCGATTTAAAGCTAGATATAGGAGCAGCACCATCAAATCCTTTTGCAAATTCCCATGGATGTTTTGTTTCTCTAGCATCACTTAAAAGATCTTTTGCTGTATAATCTATTCCAACGGCAATTTCCGAGATATAAGAGTTTGCATCTTTCTTTGCGATGTTTTTTCCTTCCTTTCCAATTTTAATCACTAATTCAACTTCGTAAATTAATTGATTTGTAATACTTGGGTATTCAACATCACGATTAATTGCTAAACTTGATGATGGTTTAGAAAAGATGAATTTCTTCGCTTTCTTTTTCTCTTCAATATCTTTTAAATCAGTAACATAATTACTGCCTATTCCTAGAATTTTCATTATAAAATTGTTTTGTTTATGGGTGTAAATGTAAAAAAATCCACTAAAAAAATATTTCTAGTGGATGTATTTATGTTTTAGTTAATCTTAAGCTTCAACTAGTTCTTTAATTTTCTTTTTTTTTGTAAAATTAACAACTTCTTGATTGTGTAAAATATCATCTAAAGTTTGTCTTTTTCTTATCAAATAATCTTGGCCTTTATGCAACATAACTTCTGCTGGTAAATACCTGGAATTGTAGTTAGAGGCCATTGAGAAACAATATGCGCCCGCATTGTGGAAGCATAAAACATCTTCTTCAGAAATCTCCGAAATTCTACGGTTAGAACCAAAAGTATCTGTTTCACAAATATACCCAACAACAGAATAATATCTGTCTCTTCCTTCTGGGTTAGAAATATTAGTAATATGATGATAAGAATCGTACATCATTGGTCTTACCAAATGGTTAAATCCTGAATCTACATGTGCAAAAACTGTAGAAGTAGTTTGTTTTACAACATTAACTTTTGCTAAGAAATTTCCAGCTTCAGAAACTAAAAATTTCCCTGGTTCGAACATTAGTGTTATGTCTTTTCCGTATTCAGAACAAAATTCGTTAAAACGCTCAGAAAGTTGAACGCCTAATTGCTCAATATCTGTAGAGATATCGCCTTCTTTATAAGGTACTTTAAAACCACTTCCAAAATCGATAAAATCAATATTTTTAAAGTTTCGAGCAACATCAAACAATATTTCTGATGCTCTTAAAAAAGTATCAATATCTAAAATATCAGAACCTGTATGCATATGAATTCCGTTGATATTCATACCAGTGTTTTCTACAACACGCTTAATATGTGGTACTTGGTGAATTGAAATTCCAAATTTAGAATCGATATGACCGACAGAAATTTTAGAATTTCCACCTGCCATAATATGTGGATTGATACGCACACATACTGGAATATTAGGATGTTTTTGTCCGAATAACTCTAAGATTGAAAGGTTGTCAATATTAATCTGAACGCCTAATTTTGCTACTTCTTCAATTTCTTGAAGTGAAACTCCGTTTGGTGTAAAAATAATATCCTTTGGATCTATTCCTGTTGTTAAACACAATTGAACTTCTTGAATAGAAACTGTATCTAAACCAGCTCCAATATTTTTAAAGAATTTTAATATATTGATATTTGAAAGTGCTTTTACAGCGTAATTCAACTTTAGGTTTTTAACAGAACTAAAAGCATCTGTTAACCTGTTGTATTGTGATTCAATTTTATCTGTGTCGTAAACGTATAAAGGACTTCCGTATTTATTCGCTAATCTTAAAAGTGTTTCTCTTTCCAAAATATCTGTGTTTATTTATGCTACAAAAGTATTTAAAACTCTTAAAGAATCATCATTTGTTTAAAAATACAACGCATTGTTTAATTTTGTGATTTTTATGTAAAAACAGTACGCTTTTATTCGTTGAAATCCTGTTGATAACTAATTCTTTTAGCCATTTCATTTTTTGTTAGTTAATGGTATTTTAGCATGGACTTCAAGCACTCTGCTAGTTTAGATTTTATGGCTCAAGAAACAAAATATACGGAAGATAATATTCGCTCTCTAGATTGGAAAGAGCACATTAGAATGCGTCCAGGAATGTACATTGGTAAGTTGGGCGATGGCTCTTCTCCAGATGACGGAATTTACATTCTTGTAAAAGAAGTTTTAGACAATTCTATTGATGAATATGTGATGGGTGCTGGAAAAACCATCGAAATTTCTATTCAAGGAAGTAAAGTTATCGTTAGAGATTATGGTCGTGGAATTCCGTTAGGAAAAGTTGTAGACGTAGTTTCTAAAATGAATACGGGTGGAAAATATGATTCTAAAGCTTTTAAAAAATCGGTAGGTTTAAACGGAGTTGGTACCAAAGCAGTAAATGCACTTTCTTCTTTTTTTAGAGTAGAATCTAATAGAGATGGAAAATCTGCATCGGCAGAATTTGAACAAGGAGTTTTAACAAATCAAGAAAAATTAGAAGAAACCACTAGAAGAAAAGGAACGAAAGTTTCTTTTGTTCCAGATGAAACTATCTTTAAGAAATATAAGTTCAGAAATGAGTATGTAGCTAAAATGCTAAAAAACTATGTGTATTTAAACACAGGTTTAACCATTATTTTTAATGGAGAAAAATATGTTTCAGAAAACGGTTTAAAGGATTTATTAGAGGATAATAACAATCAAGATGATATGTTGTATCCTGTAATTCACTTAAAAGGCAATGATATTGAAGTTGCCTTAACACATAGTAAAACACAATATTCAGAAGAATATCATTCGTTTGTAAACGGACAGCATACCACACAAGGTGGTACACATCAAGCAGCTTTTAGAGAAGCAATTGTAAAAACAATTAGAGAATATTATGGTAAGAACTTTGAGGCTTCAGATATTAGAAAATCTATTATTTCTGCGGTTTCTATAAAAGTGATGGAGCCGGTTTTTGAAAGTCAAACCAAGACAAAGTTAGGTTCTACGGAAATGGGTGATGGAATGCCAACGGTAAGAACATATATCAACGATTTTCTAAAAACTCAGCTGGATAATTATTTACATAAAAATACAGATGTAGCAGAAAAGTTACAGAAGAAAATATTACAAGCAGAGAAGGAACGTAAAGAACTTTCTGGAATTCGTAAAATAGCTCGTGATCGAGCTAAAAAAGCAAGTTTGCATAATAAAAAATTGCGCGATTGTAGAATTCATTTAGGAGATACCAAAAAGGAAGCTCATTTAGAAACTACACTTTTTATTACAGAGGGAGATTCTGCTTCTGGATCGATCACAAAATCACGTAATGTAAATACCCAAGCAGTTTTCAGCTTAAAAGGAAAGCCTTTAAATTCGTACGGTTTATCAAAGAAAATCGTGTATGAAAACGAAGAGTTTAATTTATTACAAGCCGCTTTAAATATAGAAGATGGTTTAGAAGATTTACGTTATAACAATATTGTAATTGCTACAGATGCCGATGTAGATGGAATGCATATTCGTTTGTTATTAATTACGTTTTTTCTTCAATTTTTTCCTGAAGTAATTAAAGAAGGACATTTATATATTTTAGAAACTCCGTTGTTTAGAGTTCGAAATAAAAAACAAACTTTCTATTGTTATTCTGATGAAGAAAAGAGAGAAGCAATAGGTAAATTAAGAGGGAAACCAGAAATAACACGATTTAAAGGATTGGGTGAAATTTCTCCAAATGAATTTGTACATTTTATTGGTGATGATATTCGTTTGGATCCGGTAATGTTAGATAAAGAAATGTCGATTGAACAAATGCTTCAATTCTATATGGGAAAAAACACTCCCGATAGGCAGAAATTTATCATAGAGAATTTAAAAGTAGAATTGGATTATGTTGAAGAGGAGTAGCCTATCCTAAATCCTTTCCGAAGGAAAAGACTTTGAGCAAGTGAATGAAAATTGGAGATCACAAGTTGTGACCTCAAGAATAAAAAATGAAAGAAGAAAAAGAGAATAGAATAATTCCTGATGAAATTATTACCAATAAAATCTATTTGATTCGCAATCAAAAAGTAATGTTAGATAGAGATTTAGCGGAATTATATCAGGTAGAAACAAAAAGATTAAAGGAAGCTGTTAGAAGAAATATAAGTCGTTTTCCAAGTGATTTTATGTTTGAATTAACTAAAAATGAATTGGAAAATTGGAGGACGCAATTTGCGACCTCCAAATCTGATAAAATGGGCTTACGTTATGCTCCAATGGTTTTCACAGAGCAAGGAGTTGCAATGTTATCTAGTGTTTTAAATAGTGATAGAGCAATTGCTGTAAATATTAAAATTATAAGAATATTTACTAAAATGCGTCAATTATTAAGTGATAATGTTTCAGTGCAATTAGAAATAGAGTCAATCAAAAAGAAAATTACTAATAATTCTAAAAATATAGAGTTAGTGTTTTCTTATTTAGATGAATTGATAGAGAAAAAAGAGAATAAATCAGAAAGAAACAAAATAGGCTATAAAAAGTAATTTTAATATTCAACAGAAAATAAACGATTAAACAGTTAAACGTTTAAGAATGAGTGAAGAAATAAACGACAACGAACACGAAGAAGAATTAACGAATCAAAATGATAATTTAGATTCACCTCAAGAGGAAACCATTACTAAGGTTACAGGAATGTACAAAGAATGGTTTTTAGACTATGCTTCGTATGTAATTTTAGAAAGAGCCGTTCCTTCTTTGGAAGACGGTTTAAAACCAGTACAGCGTAGAATAATGCATTCTATGAAGGATTTGGATGATGGACGTTATAATAAAGTTGCGAACATTGTTGGGCATACCATGCAATATCATCCACATGGTGATGCTTCCATTGCAGATGCTATGGTGCAAATTGGTCAGAAAGAATTACTGATTGATATGCAAGGAAATTGGGGAAATATCTTAACAGGAGATAGAGCTGCAGCATCTAGATATATTGAAGCTCGTTTATCAAAATTTGCTCTAGAAGTTGTTTTTAATCCAAAAACGACCGCTTGGAAACTTTCTTATGATGGAAGACGTAAAGAACCTATTGATTTACCTGTTAAATTTCCGCTTTTATTAGCGCAAGGAGCAGAAGGGATTGCTGTTGGTTTATCCACTAAAATATTACCACACAATTTTATTGAATTAATTGATGCTTCAATCAAATACTTAAAAGGAAGAAGTTTTAAAATAGTTCCTGATTTTTTAACTGGTGGAATTGCTGATTTTACCAATTATAATGATGGAAAACGTGGTGGAAAAGTTAGAGTAAGAGCAAAAATATCTCAACTTGATAAAAAAACCTTAGTAATTACCGAAATTCCTTTTGGAACAACTACCACTTCTTTAATTGATAGTATTTTAAAAGCAAATGAAAAAGGGAAAATAAAGGTTAAAAAAATAGAAGATAATACAGCTGCGAATGTCGAAATTTTGGTGCATTTGCCGCCAAATGTATCGCCAGATAAAACTATAGATGCGTTGTATGCCTTTACAAATTGCGAGTCTTCAATTTCACCTTTGTGTTGTACCATAGAAAATAATAAACCAGTTTTTGTAGGTGTTTCAGAAATGCTAAAACATTCTACAGATTTAACTGTAGAATTGTTAAAACGTGAATTAGAAATTCAATTAAATGAATTAGAAGAACAGTGGCATTTTTCATCCTTAGAAAGAATTTTTATAGAGAATAGAATCTATCGAGATATCGAAGAAGAAGAAACTTGGGAAGGCGTAATTGCCGCTATCGATAAAGGTTTAAAACCTCATATTAAACATTTAAAGCGCGCTATTACTGAAGAAGATATTGTACGTTTAACAGAAATCAGAATTAAAAAGATTTCTAAGTTCGATATTGATAAAGCCAAACAGCATATAGAAAGTTTAGAAGATAAAATTGCCGTTGTAAAAAATCATTTAGATAACTTAATCGAGTTTGCTATCGATTATTTTAAAAATCTAAAAGATAAATACGGTAAAGGAAAAGAACGTAAAACAGAAATCAGAATTTTTGATGATATCGTTGCTACAAAAGTAGTAATGAGAAATACAAAACTTTATGTAAATAGGGCAGAAGGTTTTGTTGGAACATCACTTAAAAAAGATGAATATGTTACCGATTGTGCCGATATCGATAATGTAATTGTTTTTAGAAAAGATGGTAAAATGATGGTTACAAAAGTCGATTCTAAAACGTTTGTTGGTAAAGACATTATTCATATCGCGATTTTTAAGAAAAAGGATAAAAGAACTGTTTACAATTATATGTACAAAGACGGAACAAAAGGCGCTAGTTATATGAAGCGTTTTAATGTTACTTCTGTTACACGTGATAAAGAATATGATTTAGCAAACGGAAATAAAGGATCAAAAGTACTGTATTTTACTGCAAATCCTAACGGAGAAGCAGAAGTAGTTACGATAAATTTAAGAGCTGTCGGTAGTGTCAAAAAAATGAAATGGGATATAGATTTTGCTGATTTAGCAGTGAAAGGTAGAGGAGTAAGAGGAAATACAATTACAAAATACGCTATAAAAAGTGTCGATTTTAAATCTGAAGGAGTTTCTACCTTAAAACCACGTAAAATTTGGTTTGATGATGCTGTTCAACGTTTAAATGTTGATGAAAGAGGTGAGTTGTTAGGAGAATTTAGAGCAGAAGATAAATTATTGATAGCAACTCAATCAGGTAAAATTAAAGCAGTGAAGCCTAATCTTGGGATGCATTTTGAAGAAGATATGATTGTCTTAGAAAAATGGAACTCAAAGAAACCTATCTCTGCAATTTATTTTGATGGAGATAAGCAACGTTATTATATCAAACGTTTTTTAATAGAAACTCCAGAAAAGGAAGAGGTTTTTATATCTGAACACGAAAAGTCGCAATTAGAGATTGTAGCAACGGATTATCGTCCGATGGCAGAAATTATTTTTTCTAAACGTAGTTTAGAAAAAATGGAGATTAATTTAGAGGAATTTATAGCTGTAAAAGGTATAAAAGCACTAGGAAATCAATTAACTACAGATAAAATTAAGCAAGTTAATTTATTAGAATCATTGCCTTTTGAGGAACCAGAAGCACCAAAAGTAGAAGAAGTAGAGGTAATTGAAGAAGAAGTTATTGAAGAGGTTGTAGAAGAAACCTTACCTTTAGACGTGCCAACTATAAAAAATGCTTCTTTACCTGATTTACCTAATAAAGACGATAAAAAAACAGCTTTGTTAAAAAAGGCAATCAAAAAGAAAAAAGAAAATAATGATGAAAATCAACAAACATTATTTTAAAACTAGATGAAAACAATTGGTTTAATTGGCGGAATAACTCCAGAATCTACAATCATGTATTATAGAGTGTTAAATGATTTAGCATCAAAAGAATATGGAGGTATACATTCTGCTAAAGTTTTAATTAATTCAGTTGATTTTGGTATAATTTCAAAATATCAGAAAGAAAATCGTTGGGATTTGTTGGATGATATCATGGCAACTGCTGGCGTAAATTTAGAAAAAGGAGGTGCAAGTTGTATTGTAATTTGTGCGAATACAATGCATTTATGTATAGATGCGATTAGAAAATCGGTTTCTATTCCTGTAATTCATATCGCAGAAGCTACCTCAAAAACAATAATGAATCAAAAAATAAAAAAAGTTGCTCTGTTAGGTACAAAATACACCATGGAAAAAGATTTCTATAAAAATGTATTATCTTCTTTTGGTATAGATACGATAATTCCAGCCAAAAATGATAGAGATGAAATTCATCGTGTTATTTATGATGAACTTTCTAAAGGAATTATAAAAGCGTCTTCTAAAGAGAGCTATGTTGCTATAATTAATAAGCAAATAGAAAATGGAGCAACGGGTATTATCTTAGGTTGTACAGAAATTCCGTTATTAATAAAACAAGAAGATATTTCTATTCCAGTATTTGATACAACTACAATTCATGCAACTTCGGCTTTTAAATTTGCAACTTTGTAAATTATATTATAAATTACAGTCTTATTATTCTGTCCCAGCAATTAATTGCGAATCTTTTAACCGTTTTATGTTTAAAAACGTCTTTTTTATATTTTTTTTCTTGAAAGCTGCTATATGTTTTTCTCAAGCAGATATTAGTTACTATCAAGATAAAGAAGGTGAGTTGTCTTTTAAAGATGTAGACAATTATGATTTTATTCCTTATGATAAAATTATCAATAAAGGTTTAGATGGAGGTGTGTATTGGTTTAAAATTACTGATTTTTCTGAAGATGAAAATATAATTCAATTTAAAAGTTCTCATATTTTTAATGCTGAAGCTTATCATAATGGCGCTATTTTAAATAGAGAGAGTCATGAACGATTTGTTACTTTTAAAGTAAAAAAAAATGAAAAATTACTAATTAAGTTAAAACTTGAAAAAGAAGCCTTTATTCCAGTAGAGGTTTTTTCAGCAAAAGGATATAAATTCAAAGAGAAAGTAAACTTACTTATTATAGGTTTATATTATGGCTTTGCTCTTTTTATTGTGCTAGTAAACATTATATATTCTTTAAGTTTTAAGGATAAAACGTTTTTGTTTTACGGATTGTTTGTCTTCTGTGTGTCCTGTTCTCTAAGTTTTAGCGATGGTCTATTAATTCTTTTTAATGTTTCTCAAGACATTATGGATTTTATCATATTATTCATTCATACTATTGGAACCATATTCGGAGTAACTTTTGCAACCAAATATTTAGGGTTAGAAAACTATTATCCTAAAATTAGGTATTTAATACTATTTTTTGGTGCTGTTTTTGTCTTTTTATTTATACTTTATTTTTCTACGGGTAATTTTATCTATTTTGCTTTGGTAGAGACAGCTACAGTTGTTTTCTTAACATTCTTTTGGTTTCTTGCAGTTACATTATTTAAAAAAGATTTATTTATAAGAATATTTGTGATTGCCTATTTCTTTATGGTAATATTTGGATTAGATTATTATGTAGCTAGACTTTTTGGATTTTCTGTTCTAAATTTTTCTAGTGATATTATTAAAGTTGCAGGTTTTTTCGAAATGCTATTATTTTCGTTTGCTCTTGTTTATAGAATGAAAATATTGCATGAGCAAAATAAACAAATGAGGTTTGATATAGAAACATTAATTGTTGAGTCTAGCAATGAAATTTCTAATGAAGTTATTAATGATAATAAATTAAGTGTAAGAGAAAAAGAGATTTTAGAATTTATAAATAAAGGGAAGAAGAATAAAGAAATTGCAGATGAATTAAATATTTCTGTTAATACAGTAAAGTATCATATTAAAAATATATATGAAGCTTTAAATATAAAAAACAGAAAAGAAGCTATCGCTTTTGTAAATAAATAAGTGCAAAAAGCTTAAAAGTCAATAAATCACCCTTCTGCCACCCAAAAACCACCCCTAAACTACCCAAAAACTACCCGTTATTTTTCTTCTATAAAGCAAGTATGTAGTAATTTTACATTGTTAATAAAGATCAACATACTATCACAATATAAATAACAAACAATTTGTTATCTAGTTATCCCAAAAATTAAACTCTAGTATTCACTAGGGTTTTTTTTATTCCATTTTTTCAAAGAAAGTTAACGTATAGGTTGGAAGTAATTCTGGGTTTGTAATTTTAATAATATCTTTTAAAACTAAATCGGGTCTAGTAGACGCTAACTCGTAATAAATAACTCCTCCAGTTTTTCCTTTTTTTGTAGAAGGCGTGTAAATATTATCTTCTTTAAATGATTTAAAGTTTTTATACTGCTTATTACTAGCTAACATTTGTTCTTTTGAACTAAAATATCCTGGGGCAATCCAAAAATCGGCATCTTGCGCTTTTTCTAAAACACTTTCATAACTTAAGGATAAACTTCCTTTTCCTTTAGTGTCTTTCCATAAGTAGTTTAGGTTTGCGTCATTTAAAAATGTAGCAACGAAACTTTCACCAGCAGGTAAATTCCAAATATCCTTACTCATGATGGCTCCTGAAAGTACAGTTGGTTTATTTTTTGCTTTTAACGCTATTTCTTTTGCTTCTAGATAACTTTTCTCTATTGATTTGAATATACTGTCTGCTTCTTTAGATTTATCAAATAAAACGCCAAAAAACTTAATCCATTCTGCTCTTCCTAATGGTGTTTCTTCAAGCCAATCGCCATTTTGAATTACAGGGATACCAGCTTTTTCTATAGTTTGAAATACTTTATTAATTGAATTTACAGAATAACCAACAACTAATTCTGGATTTAAATCTAAAAGAACTTCTGTATTTAAAGATGATTCTTTCCCTAACTCTGTAATTTTTCCACTATCAATTAATGCTCTTGTTTTTTCTGAGGAAACATATTTAGTATGTGGAAATCCGATTAACGAATTTTCCTCGTTTAATAATTCGATCATAGGAAGGTGCGTAGTAGAAGTTGCTACCATTTTTTCTATAGGAACAAGAAGAGTAGTTGTGTTTTTATCACTTAAATTTCCATCATCTTTTTTATATTGAATTCTATAAATGAAATCTTCATTTGAATTTTTATATGGAGTTTTTATAAAAAGTGTATCTTTCTTAAAATCAAAACCTTTAGCGTAATTTATGTTAAGTAATGATTTAATTTTTGAATTATAGTTAGTTTCTTTTTTTATTTCTTTACAAGCTGTGAATTGTAAAAGAAAAAAGAAGCAAAAAATAGAAGTAAAAACTGATTTATACATCAATAAAATAATTAAGGAACAAGATTACAAAATAGTTTTGTCATTTCAATTATTAAACTAAATTTGCAGCGATTTTGGTTTTGATGTAAGGTTATTTACATCAAATTAAAAGGGAATCTGGTTAAAATCCAGAACTGTTCCCGCAACTGTAAGTTTAAACTGAATTTGTTTCAGTTCCTTGTATGAGGATGTTACTTAAACTTATGCCACTGTTAATTATTATTTAGTTAGTAATAATGGGAAGGCAGAGTAACATAATAATAAGTCAGGAGACCTGCCAAAAATCAAAAAACGAAATAAACTTTCGGGATAAAAGTTAGCGTACACTATTTGTATTGTACAAAAATTTACCTGATTTAATGTAAATCAATTTTAGAATGAAAAAACAATTATTAATTGTAAGTGTATTGGCATGTAGTTTTGTCAATTCAAATTTATTTTCTCAAGACTTAAAGGAGAAAGAGAAAGTAGAAAAACTTGGTGAAGTTGTTGTAACGGCAACAAAATTTGCCTTAAAAAAAGAACACACAGGTAAAGTTATTTACCAAATTTCTCAAAAAGAAATCAGTAATAATGCAGGTAAAACCGTTATCGATTTATTAAACAATTTACCAGGAATTGATGTAAGAGGTGTAAATACAAATCCTTCAGAACCAAGAAGCACTTATGTAAGAGGAGGAAGAGCTAGGCAGGTTTTAGTGTTAATAGATGGTGTACCAGTTTCTGATCCATCAGGAATAAATCAAGAATATGATTTACGATTATTATCATTAAATCAAATTGAAAAAATTGAAGTTTTAAAAGGAGCTTCATCTACGTTATATGGTTCTGGTGCCGCAACAGGTGTGATTAACATCATTCTAAAAAAAGCTACGAAAAAAGAAATTACAGGTACGTATGAAGTAAGTTTAGGTACAAATAATACGGCAACAGTTAATAATGCAGGTTTTCAGGATATGAATCAAAATGCAAGTGTTAATGGAACTTTAGGGAATTTTAATTTCTTAACGTCACTTAATGTAAGCGGAATTGATGGAATGTCTGCTGCTAAGTCTAAAACGGCTGCAAATTTTGATGCTGATAAATATTACAGTAGAAATGGATTGTTAAAAGTAGGATATCAATTTTCAAAGAAAGTTGCATTGACTTCATTCTATAATTTCGACAAATTTAATTATGATTTTGATGCAGGCGCATTTAATGATTCAGATATCAATAATGGTAACCAAAGTCAGTTTAGAGTAGGTGTGAAACCAAGTTTTAAGTATAAAAACGGACAAGCTTATGTGTTGGCTAGTATCAATCAAGTAAAAAGAAACTTAGAGCAGTATAACTCGTTTTCTAAAGCAACTGATGAATATCAATTTAATGGTAGAAGTTTAAACTTAGATGTAGTTAATAAAATTGATTTGAATGATTTTAATTTACAGTTAATTACAGGTGTAAATTATCAAAAACATGATAATAATACAATAACTCCTTTTGGGAAAATTGATCCAAAAACGGCTAATTTTAACACAATTGATCCTTATGTATCATTAGTTTATATTGCTGATAATGGTTTGAGTTTAAATGCAGGTGGTAGATATAATATGCATAGTGCCTATGGAAATCATTTTGTGTATGATGCAAACGCAGCTTATAATGTAATTAAAAGCGAGGACGGTTCTATAAAAGCATTAGCATCGTATAGTACTGCATTTATTGCTCCAAGTTTATATCAATTATATGACGGTTTTAGTGGTAATGCTGATTTAAAACCAGAGTCTAATGAAACTTTTGAAATCGGGTTTGAAGGAAATATTAAAGATATAGTTAACCTAGACGTTGTTTACTTTAATAGAAAAGAAAAAGACGCAATTATCTATGATAATACAACTTTTAAATATGGTAATGGTTCTTCTAATGCTAACGGAATTGAAGTAAATGCAAAGATTGCACCTGCAAAATTTATTGATGTAAATATTGGTTATACCTATACAGATAAAGATCTTACAGATGATTTTGATGATTATATTCCGAGGCATAAAATTGTAGTATCTACAGATATAAATGCGTATGAAAACTTATTTTTAAATGTTGGTTTTAGAAATGTAGGTGAACGAACTTTATTTGATAGATGGGGTAGTTTTGGTACAGCAGGAACAGATGTAATATTACCAAGCTATAATTTGTTAGATATAAATGCAAATTATACCTTATTAGAAGGAACTGTAACTTTCTTTGGAGGAATAACTAATCTTTTAAATGAAGATTATGATGATATTATAGGGTATTCTACACGAGGAAGAAATTTTAAATTTGGACTAAGACTTAAATTTTGATACTTAGAAAGAATTAATATTTAAATATCAGCTAAAAAAATACAGACATCATAAATTAGCAATAATATTATTTCCTCTGATTTATGAGTTTAAACCTGTAACTAAAAAAGACTGCTTTAAAAGCAGTCTTTTTTAGTTCAAAATCTAAAATAAAATATGTGTAAACTAAATTGGGGGACATATTTTTATATAAATATATAACATAATTATATACACATAATTATTTTTTCTTCTATTGCTTAAATTTTCATTAAATTTATAGAAATTTACATTAAGTACATTTTTTTACATGAAAAAAGGCTTTGAGTTTTATAATATAGTATCAGAATTTTTAAAACCAGCAGGCCTTAAGAAAAAAATAGTCAGAAATAGTTTCTTTTTAGCTTCTTGTCTCCTTTTTATTTTTCTTTTCTTTAAACCAACAATTATTTACTCAAATTTAACTGGTGTAAAAAATTATATTTACATTTTAGCTTATACTGTTATAGGTTTATTGTCTTATAGTTTGCCAATTATTTTTAATAATAAAAAAAAGGGTGCTCATTTTTTAAGAGTAAGTTTTATAGGTACTTTTTTGATTTGTTTTTTCTTAGTATATGCTTTTCAGGCAATTTTATATTTTTACACAGGTAACAGAACTTCATATAACCCATTTACTGGAGAACCTATAGAAGAAACGGGTTTATTTAAACCAATACGTTTTGCATTTACATTTTTAATAACATTTGTTTATTTTATTTTCATTTATACATTAACTAGTGTTTTTCATATTTTAATTGATCTAATTTATAGTTATAAAGATGTTTCTAAATTAGTTGGTGATGAAATAAATGATGTAGGAGAAGAACTCATTTTTGTAGGGAAAAATAAAAGAGAAGTTTTAAAAATAAAGTCAGAAAGGTTTTTGTATGCCTATTCTCAAGAACATTATATTGATGTTTTTTATTTAAAAAAAATTGAGAATACAATATTAAAGTTTACTATTAGAAATTCTTTAAAAACTCTTGAAAGCTCAATAAATAATAAATTTATATATCGCTGTCATAAATCATATTTAATTAATTTACTGAAAGTAGAATCAATTTTTAGAAAGGAAGCTAAATCTTACGTTAATATTAAAAATTTAGATATTAAAGTACCAGTTTCTAGAAATAACGTTTCTTTTATAAAAGAATATTTAAAAACACCTAAATAAATAGTTAGTTAAACGATTTATTATAATAATTTTTTCACTTCACTTTTTATAAATTCAACAGCAGTTTCTGTTGGAGGTACTGTATTGGAATATTCTATTAATACATTTTCTCTTAATTCTTGTGCATTCTTTGAGTTTTCAGAAACGTTTTTTAATTTATTAATGATGGCAGCCTTAGCAGCAATGATTGTTGTCCAGCTAGTATCAGAAATGTAAATTTGTTGCACCATATTATGTTCAAATTCTTGTTCTATATTAGCTAGAAGAAGTTGAAGGTAATCATTTGCTTCTGTGCTTATTGGCTTCACTCTAACTAATAATTTAGCAGGATTTAAACGTTCACAAAAAAGTAGCATTCGTTCGTACGCTTGTAATTTTATAGGCAAACTTTCTTTCTTTTTTTCAACTAAAGCAGCAAACTTTTTATCATTCTCGCTTTGTTTAAGAAAACCACTAAAAATAAAATATGCTACACCACCAGTTACTAAAGCAGGTAGGGCATAGGCTAAACCTTCAATAAGTTTATCTTCCATGTATATTATTAATTATTTAAATAATCTAATGCTAATTGTGTCATTGTTTTTACTCCTAATAACATACCGCTTTCATCAATAAAAAAGTCAGGAGTATGATGCGGATAAGGATTTGTGTTTCCAGCAGTTTTTCCGCCTAAGAAAAAGTACAAACCAGGTACTTCCTTCTGAAAGAAAGAAAAATCTTCTGCACCTGTAATAGCTTTAATCTTATATACATTTTCTTTACCAGCAGTATTTTGTAAAGTAGGTAACATTTTTGCCGTTAAATCTATATGATTATATGTAATCGGATATCCTCTTTCTATTTCTATCGTAGCAGTTGCTCTGTATGCTTTAGCAATAGCAGGCACCATTTCTTTCATTCGCTTATTAATTTTCTTTTGCATATCATAATCTAAGGTTCTAATAGTACCAATCATTTCTGCACTTTCTGGAATAATATTACTACGAACACCAGAATCTATTTTTCCAATAGTAATAACAGCAGCCTCATTAGTAAGTTCCATTTCTCTACTGATAATTGTCTGAAGTCCATCGATAATTTTTGCAGAAATCATAATTGGATCAATACCTCCCCAAGGTCTAGAACCGTGAGATTGTTTACCATTAACTTTTACCTTAAAACTTTGAGATGCCGCCATAATACCACCTGGTTTATAACTGATTTTATTAACTTCTAAGCCTGAAGAAATGTGCAATCCAAAAATTGCATCTACATCTGGATTTTTTAAAACACCTTCTTTTACCATTAATTCAGCACCGCCTTCTTCACCTTCGGGAGCTCCTTCTTCTGCTGGTTGAAAAATAAATTTAACAGTCCCTTTTATGTGTTTTTTATTTTTTGATAAAACTTCTGCAACACCCATTAATATTGCGGTATGTGTATCGTGACCACAAGCATGCATTACACCAACATCTTTACCTAGAAAGTTAGATTTTACAGTAGATTTAAACGGTAAATCATTTCGTTCTATAACAGGTAAGGCATCAATATCTGCACGTAAAGCAACAACTTTACCAGGTTTATTTCCTTTTAAAACTCCAACAACACCAGTTTTTGCAATGTTTTCTTGTGCTTCTATACCTAAAGATTTTAAATGTTTAGCAATCTTTTTTGCAGTATTAAATTCTCTATTAGATAATTCAGGATTTTGATGAAAATCACGTCTCCATTCAATTACTTTATTTTCTATAGCATTAATATCCTTAGTTAAATCTTGTGCATTCAAAGAGAAGGTCATCAGAAATAACAAAAAAAGTGTAAAATTTTTCATGTATAATGTATTTGATTGAGGCTAAAGATAGAAAAATAAACTTGTGAATAAAAACTAATAACCTCTTTAAGATATCCGTAGTATAATCCCTAAATTTCCACTTTAATAAAGAAAAGTTGGCAAACTATTTAACTTCCTTAAATCCAGCACAAAAAGACGCTGTTTTACAAAAAGAAGGCCCTATGATTATCATCGCAGGTGCTGGTTCTGGTAAAACAAGAGTGTTAACCTATAGAATTGCTCATTTAATGCAAGAAGGTATAGACGCGTTTAATATTTTATCATTAACATTTACCAATAAAGCAGCACGTGAAATGAAAGAGCGTATTGCTGGTGTTGTTGGGGTAAGTGAGGCTAAGAATTTATGGATGGGAACTTTCCATTCAGTTTTTGCAAGAATTTTAAGATCAGAAGCAGATAAATTAGGCTATCCTTCAAACTTTACAATATATGATACCCAAGATTCTGTTCGATTGATAACGGCTATCATTAAAGAAATGAGTCTTGATAAAGATCGTTATAAAGCAAAACAGATTTTAAATAGGATTTCTTCCTTTAAAAATAGTTTAATTACAGTAAGAGCATATTTTAATAATTCTGATCTACAAGAAGCAGATTTACACGCAAGTAGGCCAAGAGTTGGCGATATTTATAAAGAATATGTAGATCGATGCTTTAAATCTGGAGCTATGGATTTTGACGATTTATTGCTGAGAACCAATGAGTTGTTAGCACGTTTTCCTGAAGTGTTGGCAAAATACCAAGATAGATTTAGATTTATTATGGTTGATGAGTATCAAGATACCAACCATTCACAATATATTATAGTAAGAGCGTTAGCAGATCGTTTTCAAAACATTTGTGTTGTTGGAGATGATAGTCAGAGTATTTATAGTTTTAGAGGAGCAAATATTCAAAATATATTAAACTTTCAGAAGGATTATCCAGATGTTAAAACCTTTAAGTTAGAACAGAATTATCGATCAACTAGCAATATTGTTAATGCAGCAAACAGTGTTATTGAAAAAAATAAAACCAAATTAGATAAAGAAGTTTGGACACAAAATGATGCTGGAGAAAGCATTAAAGTAATGCGAACTATTTCCGATGGAGAAGAAGGTAGGTATGTTGCGCAGTCTATTTGGGAAAACATGATGAATCATCAATTAACGGCTGATTCTTTTGCAATTCTCTATAGAACAAATGCGCAATCTAGAGCCATGGAAGATGCCTTGCGTAAGAAAGATATTAAGTATAAAATTTATGGTGGCATATCTTTTTATCAGCGTAAAGAAATTAAAGATTTACTGTCTTATTTACGTATATTAATCAATCCAAATGATGAAGAAGCCTTAAAAAGAATTATTAATTATCCTGCACGAGGTATTGGAGCTACAACTATTGATAAGCTTACCATTGCTGCTAATCATTATAAAAAATCAATTTTTGAAATCATTAAATATATCGATAAGATTGATATAAAAATTAACACAGGAACAAAAACAAAGTTGCAGAATTTTGTAAATATGATGCAGCGTTTTCAGATTGATGCTCAGAAATTAAATGCATTTGAAATTGCTGAAGTTGTTGTGAAACAAACTCAATTAGTTAAGGATTTACAAAAAGACGGTACGCCAGAAGGAGTAAGTAAAGTTGAAAATGTTCAGGAATTATTAAACGGAATTAAAGATTTTATTACCGATAAAATTGAACAAGGAGAAGATGCCTCATTAACTTCTTTTTTAGAAGATGTTGCTTTAGCTACAGATTTTGATTCAGAAAATAAAGATGATGCTCCTAGAATCTCATTAATGAGTATTCATCAATCTAAAGGATTAGAATATCAATATGTTTATATTGTCGGGTTGGAAGAAAACTTATTTCCTTCAGCCATGAGTATGAATACACGTTCTGAACTTGAAGAAGAACGAAGATTGTTTTACGTAGCCTTAACCAGGGCGGAAAAAGTAGCCTATTTAAGTTATGCCCAAACTAGATATCGTTGGGGGAAATTAACCGATGGAGAACCTAGTCGATTTTTAGAAGAAATAGATGATCGATATTTAGAATACATCACTCCAAAAGCGCCAGAACCAAGAGTAAATAGGTTTATAGATGCTGGTTTGTTTGATGATGCGCCGAAAGGAATTCGTTTTCAAAAACCTATTCAAAGAAAAAAGCAAGAGCGAGAAATACAGAAAAAGAAAGAAATCAATATTCCAAAAAACTTGAAAAAGATACCTAGAGATACTTCAAAAACTAATTTGTTTGATGGTAAAATAGTGGTTGGTAATATTGTTGAGCACAATAGATTTGGTACTGGAGAAGTAATTGCATTAGAAGGAAATGGACCAAATAAAAAAGCAGAAATTAAGTTTGGTACGGTTGGTAAAAAGAAATTGTTATTGCAATTTGCCAAGCTAAAAGTGATTGGGTAATCAATTTAAAATTTTATTTAATAAGTAATTCATAATTCATAATTATTAATTATTTTGCATTCTTAAAATAACTACAAATATATTGTCAGTTCGAGTGTTTTCTTTTGATAGGAAAGAAAAGAAAATGTATCGAGAACACTTCAAAAAATATAAAATGACATTTGACTTAGAATACAATTCAGAAAGGACTTTAATGATAATTCCAGAATATGGAAGACATATTCAAAAATTGGTAAATCATTGTGTGGCTTTAGAAACAAAAGAAGAGCGAAATACCATGGCAAAAGCTATTATAGATGTTATGGGTAATTTGCAACCACATTTACGTGATGTGCCAGATTTTAAGCACAAATTGTGGGATCAATTGTTTATTATGTCAGATTTCAAATTGGATGCAGATGCACCTTATGAAATTCCGTCTAAAGAAGAATTACAAGAAAAACCAGAATCTTTAGCCTATCCAAAATCTGCCTCTAGATATCGTTATTATGGAAATAATATTCAAACCATGATAGATGTAGCTTTAAGTTGGGAAGAAGGAGATAAAAAAGAAGCATTAATTTTTGCGATTGCAAATCATATGAAAAAATGCTACTTAAATTGGAATAAAGATACCGTTGATGATGCTGTGATTTTTAAGCATTTATTAGTGCTTTCTGATAATAAGATAGATCTAACAGAAACCGAAGAAGCTTTAACAGAAAGTAAACACTTGCTTAGAAAACGTAGTAGTCAAGGACAAAAAGGTAAAACACACCATAAAGGAAAAACAAACCATAAATATCGTAAAAAGTAAATGGCATCATTTAAAATTGAAGGAGGTTATAAGTTAAATGGAACAATTACGCCTCAAGGAGCTAAAAACGAAGTATTGCAAATTCTTTGTGCAGTGCTTTTAACTCCAGAAAAAGTAACAGTAAATAATGTTCCAGATATTATAGATGTTAACAAGCTTATTTTTATTTTAGGAGAACTAGGTGTAAAAGTAGAGAAGTTAAGTTCAAATTCTTATACTTTTCAAGCTGATGAAATAAATCTAGAATACTTAGAATCTGCCGAATTTAAAAGAGATGGAAGTTCTTTAAGAGGTTCTATAATGATTGTTGGCCCTTTATTAGCACGTTTTGGAAAAGGATATATTCCTAGACCAGGAGGTGATAAAATAGGAAGAAGAAGGTTAGAT
The DNA here is from genome assembly GCF_007827455.1 of Lutibacter sp. Hel_I_33_5. Classification (NCBI taxonomy): domain Bacteria; kingdom Pseudomonadati; phylum Bacteroidota; class Flavobacteriia; order Flavobacteriales; family Flavobacteriaceae; genus Lutibacter; species Lutibacter sp. Hel_I_33_5. The sequence continues at coordinate 343,897 of NZ_VISM01000001.1, read as the reverse complement.
ACGCATTTTGAAGGATTTATTCGATTGGGTGCTAAATTCCGTTATAATAAGGAAGAATATTTTTACGGTGTAGAAGCAGAAGATGGTTTAACTGGTGTGGAAATGTTGTTAGATGAAGCCTCAGTAACAGGAACAGCAAATATTATTATGGCAGCTGTTTTTGCCAAAGGAACAACTACAATTTATAACGCAGCTTGTGAACCTTATATTCAACAATTATCTAAAATGTTGAATTCCATGGGTGCAAAAATCTCAGGTGTTGGTTCTAATTTATTAATCATAGAAGGTGTAACTTCTTTAGGAGGATGTACTCACAGAGTATTACCAGATATGATAGAAATTGGTTCTTGGATTGGGGTTGCAGTAATGACCCAATCTGAATTGACCATAAAAGATGTAAGCTGGGAAAACTTAGGACAAATCCCTAATGTATTTAGAAAATTAGGAATTACCTTAGAAAAAAGAGGCGACGATATTTACATTCCAGCACAAGAATCATACGAAATACAAAATTATATAGATGGATCTGTATTAACAGTTGCAGATGCACCTTGGCCTGGATTTACACCAGATTTATTAAGTATTGTTTTGGTAATTGCTACACAAGCAAAAGGGACAGTTTTGATACATCAAAAAATGTTTGAAAGTCGTTTATTCTTTGTAGATAAATTGATTGATATGGGTGCTAAAGTTATTTTATGTGATCCACATAGAGCTACGGTTATTGGTCATAATCATCAATCGCAATTAAAAGCAACAAAAATGACCTCGCCAGATATTAGAGCAGGTATTTCTTTATTGATAGCTGCATTGTCTGCAAAAGGAACATCTATCATTAATAATATTGAGCAAATTGATAGAGGATACGAAAATATTGAAGCTCGTTTAAAATCTATTGGAGCTAGGATTGAACGTATAAACGATTAATAAAATCAAAATATATATAAAATCGTGTCAACTTGACACGATTTTTTTATTGGCAATATTCTTGCTAATAAATTGTATACAATTTAATGATTAAATAGAAAATGAGTAAAGATCAATATACAAAAGAAGACGAATTAGAAGATGCGATTGAAAACTCGCAAGTAGAAGAGAATCAGGAAGAAAAGGAAGAAGAGGTTGTAGAAGAACCAACAGCAGAAGAATTAATTCAGGCAGAAAAAGATAAGTATTTACGTTTGTTTGCAGAGTTCGAAAACTACAAAAAACGTACTTCTAGAGAGCGTATCGAATTATTTAAAACGGCAAGTCAGGAATTAATGACATCATTACTGCCAATTGTTGACGATTTTGAACGTGCTTTATTACATATAGAAGAAGACAAAGAGGCTGAAGAGTTACGTAAAGGAGTCTTATTAATATATCAAAAGTTTTATTCTACATTAGAAGCTAAAGGTTTAACTAGATTAGAAGTTAAAAAAGGAGATGTTTTTGATGCAGAAATTCACGAAGCAATTACACAAATCCCAGCACCAACAAAGAAATTGAAAGGAAAAGTAATTGATTGTGTGGAAAAAGGTTATAAGCTAGGAGAAAAAGTAATTCGTTATCCAAAAGTGGTTATCGGACAATAATATAAATTACAATTAACAATCTACAATTACCACTAATCATTGATTACTGTTAATTGATAATTGAATAAGCATGGCAAAACAAGATTATTACGAAGTATTAGGAGTTTCTAAATCTGCATCTCAAGCAGAAATAAAGAAAGGATACCGTAAAATGGCAATAAAATATCATCCAGATAAAAATCCAGATGACTCATCCGCTGAAGAAAAATTCAAATTAGCAGCAGAAGCTTATGAGATTTTAAGTGATGACAATAAAAAAGCACGTTATGATCAATACGGTCATGCAGCTTTTGATGGTCCACAAGGTGGTGGATTTGGTGGTGGCGGAATGAATATGGATGATATATTCAGTCAGTTTGGAGATATTTTTGGAGGTGGATTTGGTGGTGGATTCGGTGGATTTGGCGGCGGTGGCGGTCAACGTCAAGCGAGAGTAAAAGGCTCTAATATGCGTATTCGTGTTAAACTTACGTTAGAAGAAATTGCCAAAGGAGTAGAAAAGAAAGTAAAGGTTCGTAGAAAGGTGCAAGCCGATGGCGTTAAATATAAAACCTGTAGTACTTGTAATGGTTCTGGGCAACAAATGCGTGTTACCAATACTATATTAGGTAGAATGCAAACAGCAACAACCTGTGGAACTTGTCAAGGTGCAGGAGAATCTATAAGTTCAAAACCAAACGGTTCGGATGCTCAAGGATTAGTTGTAAAAGAAGAAACAGTACCAATTAATATTCCAGCTGGTGTAACAGAAGGAGTACAATTAAAAGTAGGAGGAAAGGGGAATGATGCTCCAGGTAAAAATTCTATTTCAGGTGACTTATTAGTATTGATTGAAGAAATTCCACATGAAAAATTAAAAAGAGAAGGAACTAATGTTCATTTTGATTTATACATTAATTTCTCAGAAGCTGTCTTAGGAATTAGCAAAGAAATTGAAACCGTAACTGGAAAAGTTAAAATTAAAGTTGACGGTGGAACGCAGTCTGGAAAAATTTTAAGATTGAAAGGAAAAGGACTTCCAAGTATAGAACATTACGGAACAGGAGATTTCTTAATTCACATAAATGTTTGGACTCCACAGGAGTTAACTAAAGATCAAAAACGATTTTTTGAAGAAATGAAAGAAGACGAGAACTTTACGCCAGACCCTAAAAACTCTGATAAATCGTTCTTTGAAAAGGTAAAAGATATGTTTTCTTAAAAAAAAAGAAAAAAAATATACAAGAGTCTTGTTTTATTAAAAATATACTCTATATTTGTGGTGTTGTTAACTTATGTTAATAACACTTTTTCTTTTTCATAGCAATTTTTCCCACTCAATTTATTGAGTGGGTTTGTTTTTAAATAAAGATTGTATTAGTACATATAATATAAAGCAGACTTATCTTATCGACTTGTAAAAGTAGGAAAGTCCGGACACCAAAGAGTAGCATAGCGGATAACATCCGTCCAACGTAAGTTGAGGACCAGTGCAACAGAAAGAATGTACAGTTAGGCTGTAGTGAAACCAGGTAAACTCTATGCGGTGCAATGCCATGTATATTAGAACTTGAGGGCGACTCGCTCGATTCTAAAGGGTAGGCAGATGGATTCTAAGAGTAATTTTAGAACTAGATAAATGATAAGAACCTTTTTAAAGGAACAGAATTCGGCTTATTAGTCTGCTTTTTTCTATTTTATTTAAATCACTATTATCATTCTGATAAAATATGTTGTATTTTAACTTAAATAATTATTAAATGATTATTTATTTTTTATTTTACAGAAAATAATTCAATAATTAAAGGGTTTGATTGATTATTTTTTAATATTAAAGAGAAAAATAGTAATTTTGCACCACTAAAATTCATAAAAAAATAGATACATATGGCTTTTGATATTAATATGATTAAAGAAGTTTACGCAAACGTTGTAGAACGAGTAGATGCCGCGCGTAACATTACAGGGAAACCATTAACATTAGCAGAGAAAATTTTATATTCTCACTTATGGGATAGTAAATCAAATAAAGCATTTGTTAGAGGGAAAGATTATGTAGATTTTGCTCCAGATAGAATTGCTTTACAAGATGCAACTGCTCAAATGGCATTATTACAGTTTATGCAAGCTGGAAAAAGTAAAGTTGCTGTACCTACAACTACACATTGTGATCATTTAATTCAAGCTAAAAACGGAGCAAGTACTGATTTACAGTCTGCTTTAAATACAAGTAATGAAGTTTTTAATTTCTTAGAATCAGTATCTAATAAATACGGTTTAGGTTTTTGGAAACCAGGAGCAGGAATTATTCATCAAGTAGTATTAGAAAATTATGCATTTCCTGGAGGAATGATGATTGGTACCGATTCTCACACAGTAAATGCTGGTGGATTAGGTATGGTTGCTATTGGTGTTGGTGGAGCAGATGCAGTAGATGTAATGGCAGGAATGGCTTGGGAATTAAAATTTCCAAAACTAATTGGTGTTAAATTAACAGGAAAACTTTCTGGTTGGACTGCGCCTAAAGATGTTATTTTAAAAGTTGCAGGTATTGTTTCTGCAAAAGGAGGAACAGGAGCGATTGTAGAATATTTTGGTGATGGAGCAAAAGCAATGTCTTGTACAGGAAAAGGTACAATTTGTAATATGGGAGCAGAAATAGGAGCAACCACTTCTACTTTTGGATATGATGAATCTATGGAACGTTATTTACGTGCTACAGATAGAGATGATGTTGCAGATGCTGCAAATGAAGTAAAAGAGTATTTAACTGGTGATGCTGAAGTATATGCAAATCCAGAACAATATTTTGATCAAGTAATAGAAATTGATTTATCAGAATTATCACCATTATTAAATGGTCCATTTACTCCAGATTTATCTACTAAAGCTGGTTCAGATATGACAGCTATAGCAAACGAAAAAGATTGGCCTTTAAAAGTAGAATGGGGATTAATCGGTTCTTGTACAAACTCTTCTTATGAAGATTTGTCTAGAGCAGCTTCAATTGCACAACAAGCTATTGATAAAGGATTAAGTACAAAAGCAGATTTTGGTATTAATCCAGGATCAGAAAAAGTACGTTATACAGCAGATAGAGATGGTATTTTAGAAGTTTTTGAAAACTTAGATGCTAAGATTTTTACAAATGCTTGTGGACCATGTATCGGTCAGTGGGCACGTTATGAAGATCCTAAAAATGCACCTAAAAACTCTATCATTCACTCGTTTAACAGAAATTTTGCTAAACGTGCAGATGGGAATCCAAATACACACGCATTTGTTGCATCACCAGAAATGGTAGCAGCAATTACAATAGCTGGTCGTTTAGATTTTAATCCAATTACCGATACTTTAATTAATAAAGACGGTCAAGAAGTTAAATTAGATGAGCCAACTGGATGGGAATTACCTCCAAAAGGTTTTGAAGTAAAAGATGATGGTTATTTAGCACCAGAAGAGGATGGAAGTAGTGTTGAAATAAAAGTAAATAAAGATTCTGAAAGACTAGAATTATTAACTCCTTTTACACCGTTAGGAAATGATTTATCGGGTGTTAAGTTATTAATAAAAGCACATGGTAAATGTACTACAGACCATATTTCTATGGCTGGGCCTTGGTTACGTTACCGTGGACATTTAGATAATATTTCTAACAACTGTTTAATTGGTGCAGTAAATGCATATAATATGAAAACGAACTTTGTAAAAAGCCAGTTAGATGGAGAATATGATGCAGTACCAAAAACAGCAAGAGCTTATAAAGCGGCTGGAATAAAAACAATAGTTGTTGGAGATCATAATTATGGTGAAGGTTCTTCTAGAGAACATGCAGCGATGGAGCCACGTCATTTAGGTGTTGCAGCTGTTTTAGTAAAATCTTTTGCTAGAATTCATGAAACAAACCTTAAAAAACAAGGAATGTTAGGTTTAACATTTGCTAATGAAGCTGATTATGATTTAATTCAAGAAGATGATACTTTTAACTTTGTTGATTTAAATGAATTTTCTGCTGGTAAACCTTTAACATTAGAAGTTGTTCATGCAGATGGTTCTAAAGATACAGTTCTTGCAAATCATACATATAATGAAGGACAAATAGAATGGTATAATGAAGGTTCTGCATTAAATTTAATTAAGAAGCAAAACGCTTAAATTTAAAAAAAGCACAAAATTAATATTTAAAACCTCAGAATTGTTCTGAGGTTTTTTTTGCATAAAAAATGCCCAACATAACCTAAGTTATTATTGGGCACCAACTAACCAACCAGTTGTTTTACTAAGATTGTTTAACTTTTAGAGGGACTTTATAAATTTCTCCTTTTTTAATTCCTTCAACTTTTACAGTTTGATAATTTAACTTGCTTTTTACAAAAGAGTTAACAGTTTCATTATTAGAATCTACAGAGATGATAACAACTTCATTACTATTATTTAATAAAAAAGAAATTTTAGCAGAAACATTTTTATCTATTTGAAAAGGCATTTTAGTACCTAATAGATTAATGATTTGAGTTCTTAATTCAGTTTTAACAACTTTTTTTGATTTTCTTTTGTCATTATCGTTTGCAGATGCAGAAAATGTAGTTGACATACTAATTGCTATGATAGCAATAATTAATTTAAATTTTTTCATAATAAGTGAGATTTTAGATTTAATTTATACAGATAAGACTACCGAAAAAATAAAATGTTTCACTAAAATGATGAGTTTAACAAACGCTTAACGTCTTTTAACTGGTTTTAACTATTTTTAAGAGAATTTATGAAATGTTAAATAGGTGATTTTATAATCAATATGTAAATAATTGATTTTTAGAATATTAATTTATATTTCTAAATAAGAAGTAAATGTTTTACTTTTCTAGATTTGATAAAACTCTTAATAAAATTGCACAACCTTTTTTTATTTCTTCTTCAGAAATAGTTAATGGTGGTGTAATTCGGATAGCTTTCCCTTCAAATAATAACCAGAATAATAATAATCCTTCTTCCAAGCATTGTAGAATAATTTTTGAAGCTATCTCAGAACTTTTAACAAGTAAAGCAAGCATTAATCCTTTTCCTCTAATTTCTTTTATCAAAGGATGAACTAATAAATTTCGAATAAGTTGTTCTTTATTTAATGTGTTAGAAATTAAGTTAGACTTTGTAATTTCATTTAAAGTCGCTAATCCTGCTGATGCAATTACTGGATGACCTCCAAATGTAGTAATATGCCCCAATTTTGGATTATCTTTTAAGGTCTCCATTATTTCTGTAGAAGAAATAAAAGCACCAATTGGCATTCCACCACCCAAACCTTTCCCAGTAATAATAATATCTGGAACTACATTATAATTTTCGAACCCCCAAAACTTTCCAGTCCTGCCTATCCCAGTTTGGATTTCATCTAAAATAAATAAGGCTCCAACTTGATTGCAACGTTGTTGTATTTCATTTAAATAATCGTTTTTAGGATCAATAAAACCTGCACCCCCTTGAATTGTTTCTAAAATAACAGCTGCAGTTTTTGTTGTTATTTTGTCAATATCAATTTGATTATTAAATTCAATAAATTTTGTTCCTGGGATTAATGGGCGAAAAGCTGCATTTTGTTTTTCAGCTCCACAAACACTCATGGCACCTTGAGTATTACCATGATACCCGTTTTTTGCTGCAATTATTTCATGTCGATTGGTAAAACGTTTTGCTAATTTTAATGCGCCTTCTGTCGCTTCTGTTCCAGAATTAGTTATATAAACTGCGTTTAGATTATCTGGAGAATTTTCTGCTAATGCTTTACAAAGTTCTAATTGTGGTTTCTGAATAAACTCACCATACACCATAACATGTGTGTATTTATCCAGTTGATTTTTAATAGCTTCTGATACTTTTGGGTGATTATGACCTAAACTATTTGCAGAAACGCCAGCAACAAAGTCTAAATATTCATTTCCAGAGGTATCATAAATATAATTTCCTTTTGCATGCGATATTTCTAATGCTAAAGGGTGTGGTGAAGTTTGTGCTTGATATTTATAAAAATCAGTTTTCATATTTACTGATCTTTTAGTTTATCCATTAAAAATACTTTCCTTTTAGTATTTATACTATCAAGTTTAGTAGTTGGTTTTTCTTTAATTTTAGCTGTACCTTTTTTGACTTTTGGTAATGGTTTACCAGATAGATCTTTAATAAAAATATCTTCCATTACTTTAGGTCTTTCATCATCACGCCAAATAAATCCTTTTAATTTTACAACATCATCCGTAACTTTATCGGGAGGAAATGATGTTCCATCTGGACTAGTGATATATTTTATTTGCTCAATTTCATTATCTACTAAGGTAAATTCAATATTACTTGAAATTTCTTTTGTTATGGTTTCTAAGGTGCCACTATCATCTCTATTGTAATAAACAGATTCTGCATTTCCTTTTACCAAAAGTATTCTTAGTTTGTTTTTTTCAAATTTACCAAACATATTTCTGCCTTTAATCTGATTATAATCATCTTTCCCTAAAGAATCTTTTTGAACGATTAACGAATTATTTAGCACTTTTAATGAGTCTAGCTTATTAGTTACAGAATTATTTAATAAATGAATGGTATCTCCAGTAATCTGACTTTTTTCTGACCATAAAACTGGATTTCTATACATTTTTGTTAACCCGATTGCTTCATTAGTATGTAATGAATCGCATTTTCCTTGTAAGTCTGATTTGAATATTTTTACATTATGAAATGCTCTTAATATTCTATTTTTTGCTTTTCCAGTAACCAAAAGGGTATCACCATGCGTATAGCTAGAATCTTTTTCAAAAACAGAAATTGCAACAGCTCGTTTTGTAATAAATAGTGAATCTTTAAAGTCGAATAATTCAGCATAATGACCTTTTGCTATTGAGTTTTGTACAGTGTCTATTACCTTAATATTCTTTGTTGCAGAAGCAAATCCTTTATTTTTATCATAATACAAACTATCTCCTTCAATAGTTCTTTCTTTTAAAAATAGCTTAGCATTTTTTACAAAATGAGAGATATCTGTTTTGGTATTATAGAATCCACGCTCACAATAAATTTTATTTTCGTTTTGTGAGTTTGTAATAGTTGATGGCCCGTATAAATAGGCTGTACCATATTGTGTATAATAATCTAGGTGATTAGATACTACATTGTGCTCTGGATTATCAACAGTAACTCTTGTGGTGGCGGTAAATTTTTTATTTTCTAAATAGTAATTTCCATATTTACTTTTTAGAACATTAGTTTCGTCTTTTATAGTTGCGTAATGTTTGTAATATAACTTTTGATTTATTCTATCAAAATGCAAGGTATCCGTTTTTAAAACCATGCTAGGATCTGTTAATACAACATTTCCCCAAGACAATGCTTGTTTTGTGTTGGCATCATAATCCGAATAATCACTTGTTTGTTTAATAGTATCTCCTTGATTAATGACTACATCACCAAAGGCTTTAAAAAAATTCCTTTCTTGATAATACAATGCTTTTTTACAGGTGAGTTTTGCTCCATCATGATGCATAATTACATCACCAATAAATACGGTAGCGCCAGGAAACTTTTCTTCATCAACATAAGAATAGTCAGACTTTTCTATAGTCACTTTTTTAGCTTGTGCATTTGCTAAGTAGGAGAGAATTAGTAAACTAAAAAAGCATATTCTTTTCAAAACTGTTTTTGTTTTTTGATGTTTACAAAAATAATGAAAAGAATATGCCAAAGTTCTTAAACTTAAGATAAACTTATCTTAGTATGGTTTGTTTTCTATCGGGTCCAACAGAAACAATCTTAATTGGTACGCCAGTTTCTTTTTCTATAAAAGAAATATAGTCTAACAAATTTTGAGGTAATTGATCCGCAGAAGTCATTTTTGTTAAATCTTCTTCCCATCCTTTGAATTCTGAATAATTAACAGAAACGTTTTCTGGTTCTATGTTATAAGGTAGATGTGAAATTTCTTTTCCTTTATAATTATATGAAGTACACACTTTTAAGGTGTCGAAACCTGAAAGTACATCACCTTTCATCATCATTAATTGTGTTACACCGTTTACATCAACAGCATATTTTAAAGCAACTAAATCTAACCAACCACAACGTCTTGGTCTACCTGTTGTTGCACCAAATTCATGACCAACACGTGCCATGGTTTCACCATCAGTATCAAATAACTCAGTTGGAAAAGGGCCAGATCCAACTCTAGTTGTGTATGCTTTAAAAATACCAAATACATCACCAATTCTATTTGGAGCAACTCCTAAACCAGTACAAGCACCAGCAGCAGTTGTGTTTGATGAAGTTACAAATGGATAGGTTCCAAAATCGATATCTAATAAAGAACCTTGCGCGCCTTCTGCTAAAATAGTTTTACCAGTTTTCATGGCATTGTTAAGGTATTCTTCTGAATCTATAAATTGTAATGTTCTTAGTTTATCTATTCCTTTACAAAATTCGGCTTCTAATTCTTCTAAATCATAATCAATCTGAACATTAAAATAATCTAACATTCCTAAGTGTTTCTTAGTTAATGCATCATATTTCTCCTTCCAGTTGTCTAATTCTAAATCTCCAACACGCATTCCGTTTCTACCGGTTTTGTCCATATAAGTTGGACCAATACCTTTTAATGTAGAACCAATTTTTGCTTTTCCTTTAGATGTTTCTGATGCTGCATCTAATAATCTATGTGTTGGTAAAATTAAATGTGCTTTTCTTGAAATTAATAATTTAGTAGTATAATCGATATCATACTTATCTAAATTTTCTAATTCTTTTTGAAAAATAACAGGATCGATAACAACTCCATTACCAACAACATTCATTGCTGTTTTATGAAAAATACCTGAAGGAATTGTATGTAAAACATGCTTGTGTCCATCAAAAATTAAGGTATGTCCTGCATTTGGACCTCCTTGAAAACGAGCAATAATGTCATAATTTGTTGTAAGTACATCTACAATTTTACCTTTTCCTTCATCTCCCCATTGTAGTCCGAGTAATAAATCTACAGCCATTTAGTTTGTTGTGTTTATGTTGTTTTAGTTGTGTTTTTCTTTTTTGTTCCGTAAAAATAAAGTGAATGATTATGGATATCAATATCAAAAACTTCTTCAATCGTTTTTTTGATAATTTGAATTCTTGGATCACAAAATTCTTTTACTTCTCCAGTATCCGTTAAAATTACATGATCGTGTTGTTTATCAAAATAACTTTTCTCATATCGTGCCATAGATTGCCCATCAAATTGATGCTTACGCACTAATCCACAATCGAGTAATAAATCAATAGTATTATACAAGGTAGCCCTACTAACACGGTAGTTCTTATTTTTCATTTTAATATATAAAGACTCTATATCAAAATGTTCTTCAACATCATAAATTTCTTGAAGTATAGCGTACCTTTCGGGAGTTTTTCTATGCTTGTTTTCTTCTAAAAAAGCAGTGAAAACTTTTTTTACAACTTCTTGATTATCATTTGAAGCACTCATAAATTTAGTTTTTACGAAAGAACAAATTTACTGTTATATAATGGATATTTCCAAGCTTTTAGTCAAATGATATTTACAAAGTATTAACACGTTCTACATTTTGAACACCATCAATTTTTTTAATGCTCTCAATAAGCTTATTTAACTGGTTTTTGTTCTTAACACTAATGGACAATTTACCATCGAAAACACCTTGATCTCCAGAAATATTTATACTATGGATAAATACACTCATGTTATTCGAAATGATACGTGTTAAATTGTTAACAATTCCTTTATTGTCGATTCCAGAAAGGTGTAAAATTGCTTTAAATTCTTGCTTGGTAGAATCTATCCATTTAGCACGCATAATTCTATAAGCATAGTTGGATTGCAACGAAATTGCGTTAGGACATCTCTTACTATGAATTTTTATACCATCATTAATGGTTACAAATCCAAATACATTATCACCAGGAATTGGATTGCAACATTTGGCTAATTTATAATCTAGTTTTTCCTCTTCTTTTCCAAAAACTAATGCATCATATTTTGCAGTAATCTCTTCTTTTTCAGTTATATTATCTGATGAAGATCTACTAAACGTATTTTTAAAGAATGATAGTATTTTACTATTTCGTTGTGCTGCGTATGCTTTTAACTGCGTATTATCAATGGCGCCATTACCAATTCTAAAAAATAAATCGAAGCTTGTTTTTAATTTAAAAAAAGTAGCAAGTTCATGATATGTTTTATCATTCGTAGGAATTTTTAAATGACGTAATTTCCTTGCCAAAATAGCTTTTCCTTCTTCGGCAATAATTTTCTCTTCTTCTTTTAATGCCGATTTAATTTTGGTACGTGCTCTTGCAGTAATTACAAAATCTAACCAACGTACATTGGGCTTATTATTGTTAGCTGTTTGAACTTCTATTTGATCACCACTATTAAGTTCTTGACTTAACGGAACTAGTTTTCCGTTTACTTTTGCACCTCTACATTTTAGTCCAACATCGGTATGAATTGCAAACGCAAAATCTAAGGCACAAGCACCTTTTGGTAAGGATTTTAAATCGCCTTTAGGTGTAAATACATAAATTTCTTTAGCGTAAAGGTTTAGTTTAAAATCTTCAACAAAATCTACGGCATTCAAACTTTGATTTTCTAATGTTTCTTTTAGTTTATTTAACCAGCCTTCTAAACCGTTTTCATTAACTTTTCCTTGTTTATATTTAAAATGGGCGGCATAGCCTTTTTCAGCAATTTCGTCCATTCTTTCAGAACGAATTTGAACTTCTACCCATTTGGCTTCTGGTCCAATAACCGTAATATGTAAGGCTTCATATCCAGTAGATTTTGGTTGAGAAATCCAATCTCTTAATCGTGAAGGATTTGGTTTAAAATGATCTGTAACAATTGAATATATTTTCCAAGCATCAAATTTTTCATCCTTAGAAGTTGGTTTAAAAACGATACGAATGGCAAACTTATCATAGACTTCATCAAAAGAAACATTCTGATTTCTCATTTTTCTTCTAATAGAAAAAATTGATTTAAATCGCCCTTTTATTTCATAATCAAAAGCTTCCTTTACTAACGCTTTGTCTAAGGTTTCTGCAAATTTATCTATGTAATTCTGTTGTTCTTCTTTACTACCTGTTATTTTACTTAAAATATCGTTGTAAACTTCTGGTTCTGTATACTTTAATCCTAAATCTTCGAGTTCTTGTTTTATATTATAAAGTCCAAGTCTATGTGCTAATGGTGCATAAATATATAAAGTTTCTGATGAGATTTTTAGCTGTTTATGTGCAGGCATTGCATCCATAGTTTGCATATTATGCAATCGGTCTGCAACTTTTATTAAAATAACCCTAACATCATCATTAAGTGTGAGTAACATTTTTCTAAAATTCTCTGCTTGAATTGAAGCGTCTTTCTCTTTGTTTAATCGAGAGATTTTAGTTAATCCACTAACAATACGAGCAATTGTTTCTCCAAACAACCGTTCCATATCATCGATAGTATATTTTGTATCTTCAACTACATCGTGTAATAATGCTGCGGCTATTGATGTTGCTCCTAAGCCAATTTCATAAGCAACAATTTTTGCTACAGCAATAGGGTGAAATATATAAGGTTCACCAGTTTTTCTTCTTTGTTCTGAATGAGCTTCTACAGTAATATCAAAAGCTTTACGTATTAAAGCTTTATCTTCTTTAGATAAAACTTCATACGTTCCTTTTAACAAATCTTTATATCGATTTGCTATTTCCTTATTTTCTTCTTCTATGGTTGCAGAATAGGCCATAAATTACACTAAAAATGTTTTTTTATTGATAAGGAAAAGTACCACAAAGAAATGTAATGAGCAAGTATTACTTTTTTAAATTCTGAATTCTTTGCAACAATGTTGGATGAGAATAATGCATAAATACATAGGCTTTATGCGGTGTTAAATTACTTAAACTGTTTTTTGATAGTTTTTTAAGCGATGTAATTAATGGTTTTCCTGCAAAGGTTTCTTTTGCATAATCATCAGCTTGATATTCAAACTTTCTTGAAAAATAATTCATGACTAAACCAGTGATTTCTGAAATTGGAGAATATAAAACTCCAAAAGCAATTAAACCAATATGAAAGCTTGGTATAGAAACTCCTAAGGCTTCAGATAATAAAGGGGAATTAATAAATAGCGATAAAATATACAGTGTAAAACCTGTGAGTAGGATAGAGGTAACTAAATTAAAAATGATGTGTTTTCTCTTATAATGACCAACTTCATGTGCTAAAACGGCTACAATTTCATCAGTCTCTAAATCATTAATTAAAGTATCAAATAATGTAATTCTTTTTTGAGAACCAAAACCAGAAAAATATGCATTTGCTTTAGTTGATCGTTTAGAGCCGTCAATCACAAAAATATTATTGAGAGTAAAACCTACTTTTTTTGCATAGGTTTCTATGGCTGTTTTTAGTTCACCATCTCCTAAAGGTGTTTGTTTATTAAATAAAGGAACTATAAGTTTTGCATAAAACATATTCATAAATATGCTAAATATGGCTACTAATCCCCAAGCGTATAACCAAAAGTTTGTACCAGTTAGTTGATAAAACCAAATAATTAAAGCTAAAATTCCTCCACCTAAAACAGCAGACATCAAGGCTCCTTTTAATTTATCTAACCAAAATATTTTTTTAGTAGTCTTGTTGAAACCAAACTTTTCTTCGATCACAAAAGTTTTGTAATATGAAAAAGGTGTGGTTAACATATCAGAACCTATCATGATAATTCCAAAGAAAATAAGCGCAATTAAAATTGGATGATTGGTATAGTTTCTTGCAAACTGATCTACATAAGCAAAACCATCAAAGAAAAAGAATGATAAAGTTAAAATGATAGAAAAGAAGCCTGTTAAGTTAGAAAAATGATCATTTGTTTTTTTGTATGATTGCGACTTTTCGTATTCTTCGGTATCATATACATCTGCCAATTCTTCTGGAATAGGATCATCAAAATGTTTTGCGTTTAACGTATCTAAAACTTTATCAACTAAAAAACTGATGATAATAATTGCTATTAGAATGTAGAATAGTATAGTTGAGTTCATGTAATTTTTTTAATTTATTCTTTGTCTTTTAGCTTCAAAAATAACAATAGCAGCAGCTACAGAAACATTCATAGAATCTATGGTTCCTTGCATAGGAATATTAATGTTTTGTGTCGCTTTTTCTCTCCAAATCTCTGTTAAACCTGTTGCTTCAGTACCAACAACTATTGCAGATGATTGTGTGTAATCTACCGTATGATATTCGTTTGAATTCTGTAAAGTAGCAGCATAGAAGTTTATATTGTTTTTCTGTAAAAAAGTAATTATATCTTCAGAACTTCCTACACCAATCTGATTGGTAAATAATGTACCTACACTAGATCTAATTACATTTTGATTGTATAAATCTGTCTTTGCATCAGCAATTAAAACTGCATCAATATTTGCTGCGTCGGCAGTTCTTAGCATAGCTCCGATATTACCTGGTTTTTCGATTCCTTCTGCAATTAGAAGTAGAGGAGTGATGTTTTTAAATGTGATGTTTTCTAACGAAAAATCTTTTGTTTTTACAAGAGCAATCAATCCTTCAGTAGAATCTCGATAGGCAATTTTTTGATAGACTTCTTTTGTTACTGATATAAGCTCAGTTTCATTTGTAGTATAGCTTTCTAACTCATTATCAGTAATTAAATTGTTACAGAAAAGGAGGGAAGTAATTTGATAATTTCCTTTTATAGCTAAAGAAATTTCACGTTTGCCTTCTATTAAAAATAATCCTTGTTTTTTGCGTTCTCTAGATTTTTCTTGGAGTTTTACAAGTTGTTTTATGAATGGATTTTGAATGCTTGCTATTTCTTTCATTTCCTACAAAAATACTTATAATTAAATAGTAATTTAAAGTGTTTTTTAATAATATTTGCAGATGATTTTGAATAGATTTTTTATTACAACATTTTTACTGTTATTTCTTTTTAATTCTAACGTTTCAGATAATAATTACGGTTGGGGAAAATGGAAGAAAACATCTTGCCTAAAAGGTTTGGATTATAGAATTAAAAAAGGTGTATATAATAAAGAAAGTAAAGCATATCGTTGGAAAATTCAGTTTCGAAATAGATATGCTAAACCATTACATATTAATTATAGTGCAGTTCCAAAATCAAAAAGTACTTCAAAAAAATATATAGCAACAGATAGAATTCATATTAAATCAAATCATGCTATTTATTCTACATATTACGACCTAAAAGAAAAACGTTCGATTTCTATTATTATAGACAAAGTTCGCGTAGGTGTAAAAGACTCTGGGAAATTTTATAAATGTTCAAAATAATAAATACCTATATATAGGTATTTTACATTCAAACTAGTTTTATAATATTTGTAAAGAATTTAAGGAATTTGTTTTCAACATTGTTATGAGTTAAACAAGTTGTTTAGAAAAGGAAAAAGTAAAGGCGCTGAAATCAGCGCCTTTTTTATTTTATTGATTTTTATACTTATCGGAATATCGTTTCCAAAGTTTTGTCTGATGAGTTTCTAAACTAATTTTACGTCCTTGTATAAATGCATTTGAAAGTACGTTTGTTCTCATATCTAAAGCATCACCTTTAGAAATAAACAACGTGGCATCTTTTCCTACTTCTAGCGTTCCAGTTGTACTATCTATTCCTAAAATTTTAGCAGTATTAGAAGTAATTAACTTTAATGCTTCTTCTTTCCCTAGTCCCCAAGCAGCATAGGTACCAGCATAGAATGGTAAGTTTCTAGTGTTCATACGTTCCATTTGACCTTCCATTCCTAAACTTACTAAAATCCCTTTATCAACTAAAGATTTTGCTAAGGTATAGGTACTATCATAACTATCATCTTCGCTATTAGGGTTTCTGTGAGGTCTATCAATAATAACAGCTACATTATTTGTCTTTAATAAATTAGCAACTTTATCAGCTCCTTGTCCGTGAACTATCACCATATTATTAATACCTGCATCTTTACAAATTGTGATTGCATCTGTAATTTCTTGTTGGCCACTTGCGTGAAGAAATATTTTCTGAGAACCATTAAATAATCCTTCAGTAGCCCCAAAAGGTAAGTTAGTTTGTTTCTTACTACCCGATAAGTATACTTTTGCATCTGCAAAGAAATCTTTAATATTTGCAATGTTTTTTGCGTACTTTTTATCTGGTTTTAGTGAAGCATCTTCACCTAGCCACCAACGTCCTCTTGTTAAACTACTTGGCCAATTAATATGTATGGCATCATCTACTTTTACTGCTGCATCTTCCCAGTTCCAAGCATCAAATTGTACTATAGATGATGTTCCAGAAATTGTACCACCTCGCGGTGTAATTTGTCCCATTAAGACACCATTTGGTCTCATAGATTCAACTACCTTACTTTCTGCATTATAGGCGATTAAACTTCTGATATGCGGTAACATAGTACCAACTTCATCAAAATCTCTAGTTGCTTTTACAGCATCGATTTCAGCTAAACCTAAAGAGGCATTTGCAGCAATAAAGCCAGGATAAACATGTTTTCCTTTTCCATTTATTATGGTTCCGATTCGTCCTATTTTTGTTAAAGCACTTCCTACATACGTAATTTTCCCTTTAGAAAACATAATTAATGAATTCTCTATCACTTTTCCGTTTCCTAAATGCGCTGTTGCACCTTCAATAGTTACATCTATTGTTTGTTTTGCTGCTGGTGTTTGCTGTGCAATACTTGTTCCTACTAAAAAGAAAAACAGTATGCTGTATATTATTTTTTTCATGATTTTAGTTTTTAGCGGTTAATTCAGTATCACATTGAAAATGAATGTCTTTTTTCTTAGAAGGCATCTGTGTTTTGCCGCCACCCATTTTTTCTTTTAACATCATATTGATAAGCTTACTTTTTTCTTGCGTAATTGCTTTTCTCTTTTGATGATCTTTCTCAATATCAAAATATACTTTTCCGTCAATAATGGTTTTTTCAGCTTTTGCGTAAATTGACATTGGATGATCGCTCCATAAAACTACATCGGCATCTTTTCCAGTTTTTATGCTTCCTACTTTATCATCGATATGTAATAATTTTGCAGGATTTATAGTCACCATTTTCCAAGCTTCTTCTTCAGACATGCCACCATATTTAATAGTTTTTGCCGCTTCTTGATTTAATCTTCGAGACATTTCTCTATCATCAGAATTAATAGCAACTGTTACTCCAGCATTTGCCATAATTGCTGCATTAAATGGAATTGCGTCGTTTACCTCATATTTATATGCCCACCAATCTGAGAAAGTAGAACCACCAACACCGTGTTCTTTCATTTTATCGGCTACTTTATAACCTTCTAAAATATGCGTAAATGTATTTACATTAAAATTGAATTTTTCTGCAACTTTCATTAACATATTAATTTCTGATTGTACATAAGAGTGACAAGAAATAAAACGTTCTTTATTAATGATTTCAGCCAATGTTTCCATTTCTGCATCTTTTCTATAAGGCTGACCGCTTTTCTTTTTAGCATCATATTCTTTAGCTCTTGTAAAATAATCGATAAACATTTGCTCAACACCCATACGAGTTTGTGGGAAACGAACCCCGTTTGCGCTTCGCGACTGTTTTACGTTTTCACCCAAAGCAAATTTTATGAATTTAGGCGTATTCTCATAAATCATATTATCTGCATTCTCTCCCCATTTAAGTTTGATAATTGCAGAACGACCTCCAATTGGATTTGCAGAACCATGTAGAATTTGTACAGAGGTTGTTCCTCCAGAAAGGTTTCTGTAAATATTGATATCATTTGGATCTACAACATCTTCTATAGTTACTTCTGCCGAAGAATTTTGTGCCCATTCATTAATAGCAGAAGCTGCAATGTGTGAGTGTTCATCAACAATACCAGCAGTTAAATGCTTGCCAGTTCCGTCTATTTCTTTTGCACCTCTTGCGCTTAGGTTTTTACCTATTTTAGAAATTTTTCCTCCTTTTAATAATACATCTGTATTTTTAAGAACTCCGTCTTTTTCACTGGTCCAAACCGTTGCATTTTTAATTAGGATAGTCTCTTGTTTCGGTTGTGAATAGTTACCAAAACCAATATTTGGATAACTTACTGCAACAACTTCGGGTGAAGATTTTTTATCATCTTTCTTCTTATCGTCTTTCTTTTTATCATCTTTAGCTGCATTTTTTGAGGCAGACCAAAAAGATTCGTTTCCAGCTTCATTATATGCAGTTCCTTGTAAATAGTTACTATTTGCTGAAACTTTACCTAATAAACGAGTAAATCCGTTTGTTTCATTTAGTAAAATAGAAACCCAATCGTTTTTAAAAGAAAATTTAGATTTTACTTTTTTATCGCCTAACTTTACACTTCCTTTTTGTTTAGCGCCTTTACCAGAAACAGTTAAGTCATATTTATTACCGTTTACACTTAATGAATAATTACCCGAAAGATCTTTAATATTCATATCATTAATGATATTCTGACTTCCTTGAACCCAGTTTTCATATAAGGTAGTTTTGGCATCAAAAACATCACCAGAAGTAATAATAAAGTTCGCATAACTTCCTTTATTAAGATTCCCAATTTTAGAGTTATTTAAAATTTTTGCAGGAATTGTAGTTAACGCTTCTAATGCTTTTTCTTTAGATAATCCATGTTTAATGGCTTTCTGAATATTTTTTGAAAACATTCCAACTGACTTTAATCCTTTTGAAGTGAATGCAAAAGAAACTCCGTTTTTTGCTAAAACAGCTGGATTAGAAGGTTCTTGATTCCATTTACGCATATCATTTAAAGAAATATGTTGTGCTAATAAAGGATTGCTAACATCGTATGCTTTTCTAAAATTAACTGGAATAATAAATTGTGCATTGGTTTTTTTGATGTCGTTAATTCTTTCAAATTCATCACCATTACCAACTAAGGTATATTGAATACCAAATTCATCACCAATTTTATCAGCTCTAAAAAGATCTAATAAACTACCAGTATCAAATATTTGTTTAAGGTTCTTATTTTCATTTAAAGCTTCTAAAGCTAAATCGGTATTTTTCATATTGCCTTTCGCATACCAATCTGCGTCATTATATACTTGTCTTAATAGTGCCATTGCACCCATTCTAGAGCCTGGATATAATTGTTTAGATTTTCTACTTTTTGCAAAGGATAAATATTGCGCAGAATTATTATTTAATATTCTATAGGCATCAGTAGTATTAGGATTTAAGGCAACTAACATTCCGTTTCCTCTAATAATCCCGTCTTCTAAATGTGTGTTAACCACACCAAAACCAGCTTTTAAAAAGTCTTTTACTTTTTTAGCATCGAATTTAAATTCATTAGCAGCATCGGTTTCTGGTCTAATATGATCGTTCCAGTAATATCCTTTACGAGTAGCGTCATATTGTCTGCCACCAAATCCTCCTCCAGAAGGTCTTTTTGGTTTAGCAATTCCAAAAGTAGCATAAGCATCTACAAAAGAAGGATAGATTGTTTTACCAGATAAATCAATTGTTTTTGTTCCTTTAGGAATGTTAACTGATGTACCAGCATTTACTACTTTACCATCTTTAATTAGTAAAGTTCCGTTTTTAATAACCTGTTTAGGGGACACATATATAGTAGCATTCTTAAACGCTACTAGCGTGTTTTTTGATGTTTTTACTCCCGAATCTGTTGGGAAATAATCTTGACCTTGTACTAAAGAAAATGACAAGAAAAAGAGTAGTAGAAAAAGTTTTCTCATTATGTATGTATATTTGAATTGTCAATAAAAATATTCATTCCCAGTTTCATATTGAGGATTCGTTAAGACTTTAACATAATTTTAAGAAGAAACAATAGCTAAATCTTTTCTGAAATATAAAATCAATAAATCAACCACATAGTTATAAGACTCAATTCCTTTAGTCTGATTATTCGCTTTTAGATACGAATTATATCCTTTTTTTATGAGTGGTTCTATTGGGTTTTGATATTGTTGCCAGAGGTCATAACTGGCATTGTAATCTTTTTTAATTCCTTTATTTACTAATTTCCAGAGTCCTTTATAGGTGCTTTTATCGCGTTTACGCATTTCAGAAATACAATATCCAAAAGCCATTCGATAACTAGCATATTTAAAATAAACATCTGTATGATAATTGGCGGCTAGAAAACCAATAAAATTAGCTTCGTTTTCTGCTGCATATCCAATCTGATGTGCCATTTCATGACATGCAGTAGTTGGAAAACTTGTTTTTGGAATTCGATCATTTACTTGTGCTTCTCCAGTAATAGGGTTTAAATAACCAGATGTGCCATTATACATTTGTAACAAACTAACTAATGAACTTTTAGTAGATTTAAAATTGAATTTTAATTGTGGAAAATCATTTTCCAAATTTTCATAACCCAGCAATGCTTTTTCATACATTTCTTTAGCAGTATATGGATTTTCAACTTTTAAAGAATCATTTTTTGTGATTTCTAGGTGATATTTATTTAGTTTGTTGATAATGAGTTTTGTAGTGTTTTCTAATTGCTCTGTGGTATATTTCGTTTTTTCATAACCGAGTTTTTTTGATAAAGGTTCTCTAAAATAATTTAAGCCCCAGAAAAGATAAAAACAGCAATAAAGTATCGATAAAAATGAAGTGATTTTTAATAGCTGAGCAATGATATTTTTAAATCGACTTTTTATCAATTTGTAAATAAACTTAATTACACAGTATATCAAAACAAAACCTAAAACATCTCCAACAGAAAACGGAATCCAACCAAAAATAATCCTAAAAAATGAAGAAATGTAAGGATAGATTCCATTTGAATAATATTCTTCAATTACTTGTGGGTATTGACTTATCCAATTAACTAGTAAACTGTTTATGGGTAAGAGTGCTGTTAAGAAAAGATGTTTTTTGTTCCATTTCATTTCGATAAAAATACGCAATCAATTTAGAAGTTGGGTACTTGTTAACAAGATAATAACATTTTTGTTTACAATAAATGTGTACAAATAAAAGTTGTAAAAGAGAGCCCCCAACCAAAGTAAAAATCTACCTTTGTGTAGTATGGAAAAAACAAGCTCATTTGCCGGCAAAAAAATAGATAAATCTAGATTAATTAGTCTAGAAAAAGGTAAAATTCCCCCACAAGCAGTAGATTTAGAAGAAGCCGTTTTAGGCGCCATGATGATTGATAAAAAAGGTATTGATGATGTCATTGATATTTTGCATCCCGATGCTTTTTATGATACCAAGCATCAAGAGATTTATGCTGCTATTTATGAGCTTTTTCAGAATTCGCAACCTATTGATTTATTAACGGTTTCTAATCAACTAAAAAAGAACGCAAAGTTAGAGTTAGCAGGAGGTGATTTTTATTTGATTCGTTTAACTCAGAAAGTAGCATCTTCTGCTCATATTGAGTTTCACTCAAGAATCATTCTACAAAAATACATTCAGCGTAAATTAATTTCGATATCAAGTGAAATTATAGAAAATGCGTATGATGAAACTACTGATGTTTTTGATTTATTAGATGATGCAGAAGGGAAGTTATTTGAAGTAACTCAAGGAAACTTAAAAAAGAGTTCAGAAGGAGCTGGTGATCTTGTAAAACAAGCATTAAAGAAGATTCAAGAAATAGGTAATAAGGAGGGAATGAGTGGTTTAGCTACTGGTTTTACCAAGTTAGACGCATTAACCTCTGGATGGCAACCTTCCGATTTAATCATTATTGCTGCACGTCCAGGTATGGGAAAAACAGCATTTGTTATCTCGATGGCAAAAAACATGGCCATCGATTTTAATCATGCTGTAGCCGTATTTTCTTTAGAGATGTCTTCTGTACAATTAATTACTCGTATGATTTCTTCGGAAACGGGATTGACATCAGAAAAACTGCGTAAAGGAAATTTAGAACCACATGAATGGGAGCAATTAAATGTAAAAGTTAAGAAGCTTTCTGATGCACCAATTTTTATTGATGATACACCATCATTATCCATTTTTGATTTACGTGCAAAGGCACGAAGATTAGTATCGCAACACGGAGTTAGAATTATTGTTATTGATTATTTACAATTAATGACAGCGGGTGGAAACGGAAAAGGTGGCGGAAATAGAGAGCAAGAAATTTCGATGATTTCTAGAAACTTAAAAGCCTTAGCAAAAGAATTAGAAGTTCCAGTAATTGCTTTATCTCAGTTATCACGTGCGGTTGAAACACGTGGAGGAAGTAAACGTCCTTTATTATCTGATTTACGTGAATCGGGTGCGATTGAGCAAGATGCTGATATTGTATCGTTTATTTTTAGACCTGAATATTACGGAATGGAAGAGTGGGACGATGATGATCATACACCATGTGCTGGACAAGGAGAATTTATTGTTGCAAAACACAGAAATGGTGGATTAGACAATATTCGTTTAAAGTTTACGGGTCACTTGGCTAAGTTTTCTGATTTAGAAGAAAGTTTTAGTAGTGAATTCCAATCGAGTATGAATTCTGATATTTTCCCAGACCAACGAATTGAACCTAAAGATGCTTTTGGAACAGGTGATGATAATGATGTTCCTTTTTAGATAATACCTCATGTCATTCCTGTAAACCATTGATATTAATGATCTTATTGTTGAATTTATTGAGATTATCGTAAATAAGTATTTTCATAAACAATTCATAAAAATAAAAAAATGCACAATTGCTTTCTAGTAATTGTGTATTTTAGTTTTTTACAATAGCATTAACTATGAAGCGTATATTTTTTATTGTCTTTTACCTTATTAGTCTTCAAATAGTTGTTTCTCAAAATGAGAAATTACCTTTTCAACAATTAGATGTATTTTCTTTAGAATGGGTTTCCGACCCTCAAATTTCTCCAGATGCAACACAAGTTGTTTATAGAAGAACTGGTTTTGATATTATGAAAGATACTTCTAAAGGCAATCTTTGGATTATTAATACAGATGGATCATCACATAGAAAATTAACTTCAAGAGAAGTAAACGAATCGCAAGCTAGATGGTCTCCAAACGGAGATAGAATTGCTTTTGTAAGTACAACAAAAGAAGGTTCAGAACTATATATGTATTGGGTTAACACTAGTAAAATAGCTAAGATTTCTCAATTAGAAATGTCTCCAAGTAGTATAACTTGGTCTCCAGATGGAAAACAAATTGCTTTTACAATGTTTAAAGCAGAAAAGTCTCCGGTTGTTATTAAAATGCCAAAGAAGCCAAAAGGTGCAAAATGGGCAAAATCAGCAAGAATTACAGATAGATTAAAACATGAAGCTGATGGTAGAGGCTATTTAAAACCTGGTTTTACGCATATTTTTACCATTCCTGCGGAAGGAGGAACACCCAGACAATTAACAAGTGATACTTATAACCACAGAGGAAGTTTGTCGTTTTCTCCAGATGGTACATTTATTTACTTTTCTGCCAATAGAGTAAAAGATTGGGAATATAAATTTAGAAATAACGAAGTATATAAAATACATACAGCAACTAAAAAAATAACGGTATTAACTTCTCAAAATGGACCAGATTATTCACCTAAAGTATCTCCAAATGGAAAGAAAGTAGCGTATTTAGGTTTTAAAGATAAAGTACAAACGCATCAAAATAGGGTATTGAATATTATGGATACAAATGGAAACAATCAAAAAGTTGTCTCCAAAAAGTTTGATAACAGTATTTCTAATATTTCTTGGGATAAAAAGGGGAAAGGTTTGTATTTTACCTATGATGAGAAAGGAAATTCTAAAGTTGGATATATTTCCTTAAATGGAAAAATAACAAAACTTGCAGATAATTTAGGAGGAACTACAATTGGTAGACCTTATGCATCTGGCTCTTATTCTGTTGCTAATAATGGAACCTTGGTGTATACACAAACTAGACCCGAATACCCAGCAGAATTGGCTGTAATTCAAGATAATAAATCAGTAAAACTCATCACTAATTTAAACGAAGATGTTTTAAGTTATAGAGAATTAGGTGTTACAGAAGAAGTTTGGTACAAATCTACTTTCGATGGCAGAAATATACAAGGTTGGATTGTGAAACCACCAAATTATGATGCTTCAAAAAAATATCCATTGATCGTTGAAAATCATGGTGGGCCAATTTTAAATTATGGCGATCGTTTTTCTGCTGAAATGCAGCTATATGCTGCAGATGGGTATGTAGTTTTTTATCCTAATCCTAGAGGAAGTACAAGTTATGGTGAAGAATTTGGAAATTTATTATATAATAATTATCCAGGTGAAGACTATAATGATGTTATGGACGGTGTAGATTATTTAGTTAAAAAAGGATTGGTTGACAATGATAAGTTATTTGTAACTGGAGGAAGTGCTGGTGGTATTATGACGGCTTGGATGATTGGTAAAAACAATCGATTTAAAGCTTCTGCTGTTGTTAAACCAGTAATGAATTGGATAAGTAAAACATTGGTTGCCGATAATTATTATGGTTATGCAAATTCACGGTATCCAGGGCAACCTTGGGAAAATTTTGATACGTATTGGAAATTTTCTCCGTTATCATTAGTAGGTAATATTGAAACACCAACTATGGTCATGGTAGGTATGAATGATTTAAGGACACCTCCAAGTGAGGCAAAACAATTATATCATGCGTTAAAACTAAGGAAAATTGAAACTATTTTGGTGGAAATTCCTGAAGCTTCACATGGTATTGCTAGAAAACCAAGTAATTTAATTAGTAAAGTTGCCCATGTTTTGGCTTGGTTTAAAGATTATAATAAATAAAAGAAATATCAGATTGAAGAAATTTTTAACATTACTTACTTTTTTATTCTTATCAAATTCTATTTGGGCATCTTTTATTTATGTGCCTATGAGTCATGATAATCAGAAAAATCATCTAAAAGCATATGGAATTGTTTACTATTCTTTACAACAAGGTATTAAAGCTAAATGGTTGTTAAATTATGATGGTGGCGCATTTTTGATAGAAAATAACCCAGTAATTGAAAAAGAGTGTAAAATTAGAGGAGTTTCGTATCAAATAATTTCAACGGCAAAATCTGCATTAATTTTAGAAGAAATTTCATCACCTTCTAAAAATCAAGAAGCAGTAACGTTAGAAAAAGCTCCAAAAATAGCAGTATATTCTCCAAAAGACAAAATGCCTTGGGATGATGCTGTAACTATGGTATTAACGTATGCAGAGATTCCGTTTGATGTAGTCTATGACGAGGAGGTTCTGAGTGATAAATTGTTGTTATACGAATGGTTGCACTTGCATCATGAAGATTTTACAGGTCAGTATGGACGTTTTTATGGCGCTTTTAGAACTGCTCCTTGGTATATAGAAGGGAAGAAGCGGTCTGAAAAATTAGCAGCTAAATTAGGATATGGAAAAGTATCGCAAGCAAAATTAGCTGTGTCAAAGAAAATTAGAGATTATGTTGTTGGAGGTGGATTTATGTTTGCCATGTGTTCTGCAACCGATAGTTTTGATATTGCTTTATCTGCCGAAGGAGTTGATATTTCAGAAGCCATGTTTGATGGAGATGCATCCGAACCTAGCTATCAATCTAAAATAAACTATAATAAAACGTTTGCTTTTAAAGATTTTCAACTGATTAGAAATCCGACCACCTATGAGTTTTCTACGATTGATATGACTAGAAAGCGTAGAATTCCGAAAACATCAGATTATTTTTCTTTAATAGAGTTTTCTGCAAAGTGGGATCAAGTTCCTACTATGTTAACACAGAATCATACGCAATTGGTAAAAGCTTTTATGGGACAAACGACTTCTTTTGATAGGAATACGGTAAAATCAACCGTATTAGTTTTAGGAGAAAATAGAACAAATAGAGAAGCGCGTTATATTCATGGAACGAAAGGAAAAGGCATGTTTACTTTTTATGGAGGCCATGACCCAGAAGATTACACCCATAGAGTAGGAGACCCAAAAACTGAACTAGATTTACATCCAACTTCGCCTGGATATCGTTTAATTTTAAATAATGTATTATTTCCTGCTGCTAAGAAAAAGAAGCAAAAAACTTAATTTTTGTACTAATTTATTTCATGAACTTATCGAAATTCATGAAAACAGACTATATTTTGTTTTTACTTTAAAGGTTTAGACTTACTTTTAACAATCATTAAAAAGAGCTCAATAATTAATTACTAATTTGTATGCTTACTTAGGGGGTAGTATTATAAAAAAAATAAATATTATAGGCTCTTTTTTCTTCTTTTTTTTATTTATCAAATTTTTTCAACTCTTTGATGTAATAGGAAGGTTTCAATCCAGTTTTTTTGAAGAATGCATTAGAAAAAGATTCAGAATTATTAAAACCAACTTCTTTTGCAATGGCTTTAATAGTATATTTTCTAATCTCAGATTGACTATTTAGTAATTCTAAACAATGATTTATACGTAAGTCGCTTATATATTTAGAATAACTTACTTTTTTATAAAAATTAATTATTTTAGATAAATAATTTGGGTTAGTATTTATTTCCTTTGCTAAAGAATTAAGGCTAAGTTTACTATTTGTATAGTTTTTGTTTTCTTCAAAGCTATTTAAAGAGTCTATAATACTAGCTACAATTTCTTTAGAAAGGTTGATTTCAGATGATTTAATGGGTTCTGCTTTAGATTTATTAAAAGCAATTTTATCTTCCTTATTGTTAATTAACTCTTCAAACTTTAATTTAATTTTTCTTCGTTTTCTATACTGATACCCGGTTAATATTAATGCTAATAAAGCAATAATTCCTAAAATAGTTTTTGCATTATTTGATGAATGAACATTAACTTGTAGTTTATTAATAAGACGTTCTTTTTGGGCAATTAAATTTGGTGTATCAAATTCTTCAGTAAAAGTTTTAGTCAATTCAAAATTATCTTTTGTAAGTATATTATCTAATTTTAATAACTTTTCTATATATAATAATTGATTTTTAAGATCATTTTTTCCTTTATAATACTTGATTAAAAATGTATAACTACTTTTTTGTACTTTATTAGGTATATTCTTCGAACTATATAACGAATCTATAAGTAAATTGTATTTTAAAGTTTTTTTTGTATTTCCTAAATAAAACTCTGATTTAGCAATATAATAGTAAGCATAGTTTAATGCTGAATAATTTTCTTCTAATTCAATTGATGGTATAGATTTGTTTATTAATTGAATTGTTTTTTTATAGTTCTTTTTTTCGAATTCAATTTGTCCTTGTCTAAATGTAAGAAAGTTTAAATTGAATGTATCTTTTGTGTTTTTAGCATATAAAGTAGCTTTAGCATTATAAAAATTTGCAGAATCTAACTTTTTTTCTTGTAAGAAATCTAAAGTTAAATTTGATAATAGATTAAAATAATTTATTGAGTCTTTATATTTCGGATTCCTTTCATAAAAATTATAAACTTCTCGGTATATTTTTTTAGAATCATTTAACTCGTTATTTTTTGATTTTAAAATACCTACCAATTGTTTTGCAATATATTTAAGGCTATCATTTTTATTTATATTGGTGTATTTTATTGCTAGTAATAAATTTTCTAACGATTTTTTATTCTCTTCTTTATATTGATAATATTCACCTTTTTGAAAATAGGCTATTGCAGGAAATAATTTTGAAGGGACGTTTTTTGTTGAAAATATTAAATTATCTAAGTAATTAATAAAGATAGAATCATTTTTTAAAACTTCACTTTTATAAAAATAACCATCAATTAAACTTAGAGTATCATTTTCTTTTTTAGATTTAAGTAAAAAACTATCAGAGTAATGCTTCGCTTTTATTGAATCAGTAAACTTATATTTATAATATTTATCTGAAATATAATTGTAAGTAGAGTCAATTAAAGTGTGTTGGTTTTGAGAAGTTATTTTCGTGCTAAAAATGAAAATAAGTAGTAAAGTAGCAAAACGTATTATATTGATCATAGCAGATAACATATATTGCAAACATAAAATATTAATTCTTCTTATCCTATATGTTTAATAGTTTTATAAGGGGAAAAAACCTTTTGTATTTAGTCGAAATTCATAAATTTAGACTTGCAATTATTGTAACAATGCTTTAAATGCTTTAAATTTGTTACTTAGAAAAGAGTATTGTGTTTTTAATTTTTTCCAAAAATAAAGGGAAACTATGAAAAAGGAAACATCAAGCTCTTTTCTTTTTTTAAACTTTTTGATACTATTTTTAATTAATTTAAAAATAGCCTGTTAATAATTATTAAAGAAAACTTATTCAAAATCAATACAAATACAATCGCTTTTGTATTTTTGCTGGCAACAAAATTTAAATAATGCCAACAACACAGCAATTACAGGATTTTACCCAACAGGTTCGAAGAGATATATTAAGAATGGTGCATGCCGTAAATTCTGGTCATCCAGGAGGTTCGTTAGGCTGTGCAGAGTTTATTACTGTTTTATATCAAGAAGTAATGAAACATTCATCAGATTTTACTATGGACGGGAAGAATGAAGATTTATTCTTTTTATCAAACGGACATATTTCACCTGTTTTTTATAGTGTTTTAGCCCGAAGTGGTTATTTTGATGTAGCAGAATTAGCAACGTTTAGAAAGTTAAATTCGCGTTTACAAGGACATCCAACAACTCATGAAGGTTTACCAGGAATTAGAATGGCGTCTGGATCATTAGGACAAGGGTTGTCTGTTGCCATTGGAGCAGCAACAACAAAAAAGTTGAATAATGATGATCGTTTAGTGTATTCTTTACATGGTGATGGTGAATTACAAGAAGGCCAAAACTGGGAAGCAATTATGTATGCATCAGCAAAAAAAATTGATAACTTAATTGCAACCATAGATTTAAACGGTAAACAAATTGATGGTGCTACAGATGATGTATTACCAATGGGAAGTATTAAAGATAAATTTCTTGCTTTTGGTTGGGATGTATTAGAAGTTAAGGAAGGAAATGATATAGAGGCTATTTTAGCAGGCTTAGCGGAAGCAAAATCATTAACTGGCAAAGGAAAACCAATTTGTATTTTATTGTACACAGAGATGGGGAATGGGATCGATTACATGATGTATACGCATGCTTGGCACGGAAAAGCTCCTAATGATGAGCAATTAGAAAATGCTTTAACTCAAAATCCAGTAACATTAGGAGATTATTAGTATTATTTTAAATAATCAATGATATAGATAAGAGTTTTTCATTTTTTGAAAAACTCTTTTTTTGTGAATTTATTTAACGTTAAAATGTAAGAATACTTTTATCTTTACAACTAAAGTTATAAAAGAGTAGTATTCTTTTTAATATTAAATCATTTAATAAATATGAAGATAGGAATTGTTTGTTATCCAACATTTGGAGGAAGTGGAGTAGTGGCAACAGAATTTGGAATGGCATTGGCGGATAAAGGACATGAAGTTCATTTTATAACTTATAATCAACCAGTTAGGTTAGATTTTTTTACTCACAATTTACATTTTCACGAAGTTTTATTAGAAGAATATCCATTATTCCAATATCAACCTTATGAACTTGCTTTGTCAAGTAAAATGGTGGAAATTGTAGAAAAGCATCAACTTGAAGTATTGCATGTGCATTATGCAATTCCGCATGCGTACGCTGCCTTTATGGCAAAAAAGATGTTATTAGAAAAAGGAATTCATATTAAAGTTGTCACAACATTACATGGTACAGATATTACGCTTGTTGGAAGTCATCCAACGTATAAAACTGCGGTTGAATTTAGTATCAATAATTCTGATGTAGTTACCTCGGTATCAAATAGTTTAAAAGAAGATACCTTACGTCTTTTTAATATTACTAATGACATAAAAGTAATCTATAATTTTATTGATACTGAGAAGTATGACAAAGCGAATCAAACTGAATGTAAAAGAGCTGGAATTGCGCTACCTGAAGAAAGAATCGTAACTCACGTTAGTAATTTTAGACCCGTAAAAAGAACTGAGGACGTTATTAAAGTCTTTAATGAAATTCAGAAAGAAATTCCTTCAAAATTATTAATGGTTGGTGATGGAGTAGATAGAAGTAAAACTGAATTATTAGTAAAAGAATTAGGAATAGAGGATAAAGTTTTATTCTTAGGCAACAGTAATGAAGTTGCTAAAATTCTATGCTATTCAGACTTGTTTTTGTTACCTTCTAAAACAGAAAGTTTTGGTTTGGCAGCTTTAGAGGCAATGGCAGCATCTACGGCTGTAATATCAACAAATACAGGTGGATTGCCAGAAGTTAATATTCATGGAAAAACTGGATATTTAAGTACTATTGGTGATATATCTGATATGGCAAAAAACGCAATTACTATTTTAAAAGACGATGAAACTTTAGATACGTTTAAACACAATGCAAAAGAACATACTAAGTTATTCTCTTTAGAAAATATTCTACCAGTTTATGAGGATATTTATCAATCTTGTTATGTTAAGAATTAAATTCCGCTGTCATTCTTGCTAAGGCAGAAACCTCTAAATATAGTAAAGCTCAAGATTCCTGTCTTCACAGGAATAACAATTATTAGAGTTATAAAAAAGGGGAAATCTGCTTAACTATTATAATATTCTAAACTTCTAATAATCAGTTCTTCTGAAGCAATACAATCTAATTTGTAATCTTCAAAATCTTTTAATAAAACAAAGTTAACCTGTCCGTTTACGTTTTTCTTATCATGTTTTAGAAACTCCATGATAGGGTTAAAATCTAAAGTAAGAATAGGCACTTTTCCATAAACAGAAATAATCAACTCTTTTACGGCTGTTAATTTATCTTTAGAAAAACCTAGTAATACAGAAGAAAGATAACTTTCTGTAATCATACCAATTGCAATTGCTTCCCCATGAGTTAGGTTTTCTTTTTCATCAGAAGCTAAAAAATAAGACTCAATAGCATGCCCTAAAGTATGTCCGAAATTTAGAATTTTTCTTAATCCATTTTCTTTAGGATCTTCAAGAACAACTTCGTTTTTTATTTCAATAGACCTGTGAATTAATTTGCTGATATTGTTTGAATTATCATTTATTAATTCATTAATTAGTTTAATGTCGTATGTGTAGCCATATTTAATAATTTCTGCTTTTCCAGAGCGAATTTCACGTTCAGAAACTGTGCCTAAAAATGTTTCATCTACAATCACCATTTGCGGATTAGCAAACAGACCTACTAGGTTTTTCAATACACCTAAATCTACACCCGTTTTTCCTCCAACGGAAGCATCAACCATAGAAAGTAAAGTAGTAGGTACATTAACAAAGTCAATTCCACGTTTAAAAGTAGAAGCTACAAATCCACCCAAATCAGTAATTACACCACCACCTAAGGTAATTAGTAAACTTTTTCTATCTGCATCCAATTCAGTCATAGCCTCCCAAACTCCAGTACAAGTATCAATGGTTTTATTGATTTCACCAGATTCAATTTCTATGACTTCAATTCTAGTATGTGTGCTAAAATTTGACATAAAAGTAGGGTAACAATGCTCTAAAGTGTTTTCATCTACCAAAATAAATATAGAAGAATAGCTTTTTTCTTCAACTAATTTTGATAGTTCTTGATAGCCTTTATCCTGAAAATGAACAAAATATGATACTGCTTTAATGGATTTCATGCACAAAAAATTTGAAGCCGCAAATTAAGTAGAAAATATTTAATTTTTTCTTTTTATAAGTATCTTTGTTTGGATATAAATTATTAGTGAATGAAACTCTTTGATAATACAGAAGTTGCCTTTTCTTTAAAATCTGATTCTCAGTTAGAACGCGCTTATTTTCTTTTTAAAATGATTCAAAATCAACCTATGGTTAGAATAGGTAGTGCTGTAACCAACTTTGCATTAAAAGCGCATTTGCCTATTGAGGGATTGATTCGTTCTACAGTTTTCGATCATTTTTGTGGAGGCGTAACAGAAGATGATTGTTTGCCAATAATAGCCAATATGTATACTAATGGTAAAGTTCATAGTGTTTTAGACTATTCTGTAGAAGGGAAGGATGAAGAAATTAGTTTTGACGGCGCTTTAAAAAAGATATTACGAATCATTAATTTTTGTGAAGAAAAACAATCGATTCCGTATGCGGTATTTAAACCATCAGGTTTTGGGCGTTTTGGTTTGTATCAAAAAATATCAGAAGGAAAATCGTTGTCGGATAAAGAGACAAAAGAGTGGGATAGAGTATTAGAGCGTTTTCATACTGTTTGTAAAGACGCAGTTAAAAAAGATGTTCCGTTACTAATTGACGCTGAAGAAAGTTGGATGCAAGATGCAGCAGATGAGTTGATTGAGGAATTAATGGAAACTTACAACAAAGAAAAAGCCATTGTTTTTAATACATTACAAATGTATCGTCATGATAGAATGGAGTATTTAACAAAGCTTCATCAAAAAGCGAAAGAAAAGGGTTTTCATATTGGTATGAAAGTGGTTCGTGGCGCTTATATGGAAAAAGAAAGAGAAAGAGCTGAAGAAAACGGCTATCCATCACCAATTTGTGAAAATAAAAAAGCGACTGATGAAAATTATGATACCGCTATAAAATATATGATGGAACATCCAAAAATGGCTTTATTTGCGGGTACTCATAATGAAGAAAGTTCTTATTTAGTAATGGAGCTTGCAAAAAAATATGGAATTGAAGAGAACGATAATCGGCTATGGTTTGGTCAATTATTTGGAATGAGCGATCATATCAGTTATAATTTAGCAAATAAAGGCTACAATGTTGCTAAATACTTGCCTTTTGGACCTGTAAGAGACGTTATGCCGTACTTAATCAGAAGGGCAGAAGAAAATACTTCTGTTGCTGGTCAAACAAGTAGAGAGCTTAATTTATTAAAAACTGAGCGTAAGCGAAGAAAAATTTAATGACTACAAAAGAAGAGTTTAAAGAAATTCTTGAAAAGAATAAAAAACGCTTAGCTAAAGAGTTAGCACAGAGTAAAGAAGCTGTTGGGTTGATAAAAAAAGCAACACATACTTCTTTAGATGATGATGAAAAAGAAAAAATAAAAGAACAACTCTTAGATATATGTAAAGCAATACCAGCTTTTGCTGTGTTTTTGCTTCCTGGTGGTGCATTATTATTGCCTTTATTGATAAAATTAATTCCAGATATTTTGCCTTCTGCCTTTAGAGAAGATGCATAAGTATCTACTTTTTTAATTTCTTTTTACAATTTTAGGCCTTGTTACTTTAAAACTTTTCAGCTTTTCAACTTTGTATTGAGAAGAATACACTACTTTTGCACGAAATTTAAGAAATTAAGCATGCAAATCAGAAACATCGCTATTATAGCGCACGTTGATCACGGGAAAACAACATTAGTAGATAAAATTATAGATCAAGCTAAGATTTTGGACGATCGTAAAGAACGTACAGATTTATTGTTAGATAATAATGATTTAGAACGTGAAAGAGGAATTACTATTCTTTCTAAAAACGTATCTGTAAACTATAAGAACACTAAAATCAATGTAATTGATACTCCTGGTCACGCCGATTTTGGTGGAGAAGTAGAGCGTGTATTAAAAATGGCAGATGGTGTTTTGTTATTGGTTGATGCTTTTGAAGGCCCTATGCCACAAACCCGTTTTGTTTTAGGAAAAGCTTTAGAATTAGGTTTAACGCCAATTGTAGTTGTAAATAAAGTAGATAAAGAAAACTGTACTCCTGATTTAGTTCATGAAAAAGTTTTTGATTTAATGTTCGCTTTAGAAGCTACAGAAGAACAATTAGATTTTGCAACTATTTATGGTTCTGCAAAGAATAATTGGATGAGTACAGATTGGCAAAATGAAACAGATAATATTGTTCCATTATTAGATGCTGTATTAGAATCTATTCCAGCTACAACTTACAATGAAGGAACACCTCAAATGCAAATTACTTCTTTAGATTTTTCTTCTTTTACAGGTAGAATCGCTATTGGACGTGTATTTAGAGGAGATTTAGAAGTAGGTAAAGATTATAAGCTTTGTAAGGCTGATGGTTCTACCAAGAAAGTAAGAATTAAAGAATTACACGTTTTTGAAGGAATGGGTAAAGCGCAAGTACAAAAAGTTCCTTGTGGAGATATTTGTGCTATTACTGGTATTGAAGGATTTGAAATTGGTGATACAATTGCAGATTTAGAAAACCCAGAAGCATTACCAAGAACTGAAATTGACCAACCTACCATGAGTATGTTGTTTACAATTAACAACTCACCTTTCTTTGGTAAAGAAGGTAAATATGTAACATCTCGTCACATTAGAGACAGACTGTTTAAAGAATTAGAAAAGAACTTAGCATTAAAAGTAGAAACTACAGATTCTGAAGATAAATTTAACGTTTTCGGACGTGGAGTTTTACATTTATCTGTATTAATCGAAACAATGCGTAGAGAAGGATATGAGTTACAAGTGGGAAGACCACAAGTAATCATTAAAGAAATAGATGGTAAGAAACACGAGCCAATGGAAACATTGTCTATTGATGTTCCTGAAGATATGGCTTCTAAAGCAATTAATTTAGTTTCTTTGAGAAAAGGAGATTTATTAATTATGGAACCAAAAGGAGATTTACAACATTTAGAATTTTCTATTCCTTCAAGAGGATTAATTGGTTTAAGAAATAGAATTTTAACAGCTACAGCTGGTACAGCAATTATAAATCACCGTTTTTCTGAATACGGTCTTTATAAAGGAGATTTTACAGAAGATGTAAAAGGAGCTATAATTTCTTCTGCAGCTGGTAAAGCAACAGCGTATGCGTTAAATCGTTTACAAGATAGAGGACGTTTCTTTATAGACATTAACCAAGAAATTTATATTGGTCAAGTAATTGGAGAAAATAGTAAGGATACTGATTTAGCTGTAAACTTAATTAAAGGAAAGCAGTTAACAAACATGCGTAAATCTGGTACAGATGATGCTATGAAAATTGCTCCAAAAGTAGATTTTTCTTTAGAAGAAAATATGGAATACATTAAAGTTGATGAGTATTTAGAAGTTACTCCAGAAAGCTTACGTATGCGTAAAATTAATTTTAGACCATAGTCTTTACTTGAAATAACAATTAATTTAACCCATCAATTTTGATGGGTTTTGTTTTTAATATCTTTGCACCATGAACGACTTTTCAAATTTGTATGACACTTTAAGAGAAAGTATAACAAAGGATAATTTTGTTAAACTGACATTGAGTAAACCTATTCGAAAAAGTGAAGAATTACAAAACGTATATGTACGTCAAATTGTTTTAAAAGGCGAGCAATCTTTTCAGTTTTTATATAGAAACAAAACCAATGATTATGTTAAAAACTATTCGTTACAAGAAGTTATTGTTGAATTAGAAGGTTTGTTAACTATTAATTTTAGAGCAGCTACATTATTTACTTTAGAAAATGATTTACAAGTTTTTATTTCTAAGAAGAAGAAAATCTCTTACAAGACGGTAGCACCAAGTTTTAAAAATAAATTACCCGATACGCACGATAAACCTAAAGTTAAAAGAATAGAAAAGAGCGAGTATTTATTTCATTTGGGGATAACGGATAAAGAAGGGAAGGTAATCCATAAAATGGCAGATAAGTACCGTCAAATCAATAAGTATTTAGAAATAATAGAAGGATTATTGGCTAGCTCTAAATTGGCTAAAAACATCCATATTGTAGATATGGGTTCGGGTAAAGGTTATTTAACCTTTGCTTTGTATGATTATTTAGTCAATCAAAAAAAATACAACGCAAGGATTACCGGTATAGAGTTGCGCAAAGAATTGGTGAATTATTGTAATGATATCGCTGAAAAATCTAGTTTTAAAAACCTAAACTTTGTTGCCAAACCGATTCAAGAATATCAAGAAGAAAAAATAGATATCCTAATTGCGTTACATGCGTGTGATACTGCCACAGATGATGCAATTTACAAAGGATTAGCATCAAAAGCATCCTTAATTATTTGTGCGCCCTGTTGTCATAAACAAATCCGTCAGCAAGTAAAAGGGAAGGAGCAAGAAAGCCCATTATTAAAATACGGTATTTTTAAAGAACGTCAGTTTGAAATGGTTACGGATACAATTAGAGCCTTAATTCTAGAAAAACACGATTATAACACCAAAGTATTTGAATTCATAAGCAATGAACATACAAGAAAAAATGTAATGTTAGTAGCTTCTAAATCAACAAAAAAGAGTGATGATGAAGCTATCAATTCAAAAATTTTGAGTTTAAAAGAAAGCTATGCTATTGAAAGTCATTACTTAGAAACGTTGCTTTAATAGTAATTTTAAGTAGTAAAAATTATTAAATTGACAAATCTTCGTTAAATTCATCAAAAAAAAGAGACTCCATTAGGTTTTATTAAAAATAATTACAAATATTTGTCATGTAAACAAAAAGACATGACTTTTATTCAAAATCATCATCACCATTTTCATATTTGCTCTCAAGCGAACTGAAAATGTATTGAATAAAATCAAAACATATTTTAAACCCGTTTGAGACAATCAAGCGGGTTTTTTAATGAACAAAACCAAACTTGATTGTTTCAACAATCTAAAAACAACAAAATGAGTAAGTTAAAGATAGCTATTCAAAAATCAGGAAGATTAAATCAAGATTCATTACAAATCTTAAAAGATTGTGGTATTTCTATTGATAATGGAAAAGATCAATTAAAAGCAAGTGCAAGTAATTTTCCATTAGAAGTTTTTTACCTAAGAAACGGCGATATTCCACAGTATTTAAGGGATGGAGTAGTAGATTGTGCTATAATTGGAGAGAATGTATTGGTAGAAAAAGGGCAAGATTTAAACTTTACACAACGTTTAGGGTTTTCTAAATGTAAAGTATCAGTAGCCGTGACTAAATCAACAGAATATACCAATTTAAAAGATTTAGAAGGGAAAAGAATTGCAACATCGTATCCAAATACGGTGCAACAATTTTTAGATAAAAATAATGTTGATGCAAAACTTCATATTATTAATGGATCTGTAGAAATAGCTCCAAATATTGGATTAGCGGATGCAATTGTAGATATTGTTTCTAGTGGTAGTACGTTGTTTAAGAACGGGTTAAAAGAAGTAGAGGTTTTATTAAAATCAGAAGCAGTTTTAGCAGTTTCACCTTTAATTTCTGATGAAAATCAAGCCTTATTAAACAAAATAGAGTTTAGAATGCAGTCGGTTTTAAAAGGAAAAAACTCGAAATATGTATTGTTAAATGCACCTAATGATCGATTAGAAGAAATTATTACATTATTGCCAGGTATGAAAAGTCCAACTGTGCTTCCTTTAGCAGAAAAAGGTTGGAGTTCTGTACACACTGTAATTGATAAAAATCAATTTTGGGAAATTATTGACGAGTTAAAAGACAAAGGAGCAGAAGGAATTTTAGTATGTCCAATTGAAAAAATGGTATTGTAATGAAAGTACTTCAGAATCCACCGAAAAACACATGGAATTCTATTTTAGAAAGACCTACACAGTCTTTGGAAGAAGTAGAAAACACTGTAGACCAAATTTTTAGTGATGTTCAGCAAAATGGAGATTTTGCAATATCAAAATATACATCGATTTTTGATAATGTTGTTATTGAGAATAAGTTAGTTTCTAATGATGAAATTAATGAAGCTTCAAATCAAGTTTCACCAGCATTAAAAGAAGCTATAGCGGCTGCAAAAGCAAATATTGAAAAGTTCCATACTGCTCAGAAAACAGAAAAAGTGTATGTAGAAACTGTTAATGGCGTAGAATGTTGGCAAGAAAAAAGAGCGATTCAGAAAGTAGGTTTATACATTCCTGGAGGTACAGCACCCTTATTTTCAACAGTACTAATGTTGGCAGTTCCTGCACAAATTGCAGGTTGTAAAGAATTGATTTTGTGTTCTCCGCCAAATAAAGAAGGGAAAATTCACCCAGCAATAATATATACTGCACAACTTTGTGGGGTAACTAAAATATATAAGGTTGGTGGAATTCAGGCAATTGCAGGACTAACTTTTGGTACAGAAACGATTCCTCAGGTGTATAAAATATTTGGGCCAGGAAATCAGTTTGTTACCGTTGCAAAGCAATTAGCAACAAAATATGGTGTTGCCATTGATATGCCAGCTGGACCAAGTGAATTATTAGTTGTTGCAGACGATTCTGCGGATGCTAGTTTTGTAGCTTCAGATTTGTTAAGTCAAGCAGAACATGGAGTTGATAGTCAAGTTATTTTAGTATCTACGTCGAATACTTTTATTGATTTAGTTTCTAAAGAGATAGAAAAACAACTTTCTGTATTGCCCAGAAAGGCGATTGCAGAAAAAGCAATTTCAAATTCTAAATTGATTTATGTTGCAAATGATGAAGTAGCCTTAGAATTAATTAATGAATATGGGCCAGAACATTTTATTATTTGTACAAATAATAACGATTATTACATCGATAATATTATTAATGTAGGTTCTGTGTTTATTGGAAACTATACACCAGAAAGTGCAGGAGATTATGCGTCTGGAACCAATCATACATTGCCAACTAACGGATTTAGTAAAGCGTATTCTGGTGTAAATTTAGATAGTTTTACCAAAAGTATTACGTTCCAAAAAATATCAAAAAAAGGAATTCAGAATATTGGAAAATCAATAGAATTAATGGCAGAAGCAGAAGGGTTACAAGCCCATAAAAATGCGGTTAGTTTACGTTTAAAAAGTTTAGAGTCATGAACATATCCAAACTAGTTAGAAAAAACGTTTTGTCTTTACAACCATATTCATCTGCAAGAGACGAATATAAGGATGCTACAAGCAATATGATTTTTTTAGATGCAAACGAAAATCCTTTTGAAAACGGAAGTAATCGATATCCAGATCCACAACAAACCGATGTTAAAATACGGTTGTCGGAATTAAATAATATTCCTATTGAAAATATTTTGTTAGGAAATGGAAGTGATGAAGTATTAGACCTGATTTTTAGGGTTTTTTGTGAACCCAATGAAGATAACATCATTACGTTACCACCAACTTATGGAATGTACAGTGTTTTAGCAAACATCAATGCTGTTGAAAATAGAAAAGTGTTGCTAAATGACAATTTTCAGCTAAATGTTGATGAAATTTTGGAGCAAGTAGATGCTAATTCCAAATTGATATTTTTATGTACACCAAATAATCCGACAGGAAATAGTTTTACACAAGAATCAATTGAAATATTGCTTACTAAATTTAATGGAATTGTAGTAATTGACGAAGCTTATATTGATTTTTCTGAAAATGAAAGTTGGTTAAAAGTATTACATAAATACCCTAATTTAATCGTGATACAAACCTTGTCTAAAGCCTTTGGTATGGCAGGAATACGATTAGGTATAAGTTATGCATCAAAAGAAATAATTTCGGTTTTAAATAAAATTAAACCACCTTATAACGTAAATAATCTAACACAAGCTAAAGCCTTAGTTAGATTGAATAAAATGGAGGAAGTTAATAACGAAATTAATCAACTTAAAAGCGAAAGAAAAAGACTTTATCAACAAATTGAAAAAATTAGTTTTGTAGAAAAAGTATATCCGTCGGATGCTAATTTTATTCTAATAAAAGTTGATGACGCAACTAAAAGATATAATCAATTAATTGATTTAGGACTCGTTATAAGAAATAGAACTAATCAACCTTTATGTGATAATTGTTTGCGAATTAGTGTAGGTATTTTAGAAGAAAATTCAAGGTTAATTAGAGCGTTAAAAATAATAAAATGAAAAAAGTATTATTTATAGATAGAGACGGTACGTTGGCTATAGAACCACCAATCGATTACCAATTAGATAGTTTAGAAAAATTAGAGTTTTATCCAGGTGTTTTTAGATGGTTAGGTAAAATTGCAGATGAGTTGGATTATGAATTAGTGATGGTTACCAATCAGGATGGTTTAGGAACCGATTCTTTTCCAGAAGACACGTTTTGGCCAGCACAAAATAAAGTAATTCAAGCTTTTAAAAATGAAGGTGTAGAGTTTGCAGAGGTTTTAATAGACAAGTCTTTTCCAGAAGACAATGCACCAACAAGAAAGCCAAGAACTGGCTTATTAACAAAATATTTTTCTGAAGCGTATGATTTAGAAAATTCCTTTGTTTTAGGTGATCGAATTACCGACATGGAGTTAGCAAAAAATTTAGGAGCCAAAGGAATTTATTTGTCTGAAGATCCTGAATTAGGAGTTAATGAAATTGAAACACCTAAGGAAGACATTGTAAATGCAATCGCTTTAACAAGTACCGATTGGAAAGCTATATATGAATTTTTAAAGTTAGAAGATCGCGTAACAGAAATTACTAGAAATACGAATGAAACGAAGATTTACATCAAGTTAAATTTAGATGGTTCTGGTAAAAATGATATCGATACTGGGCTGAAGTTTTTTGATCACATGCTAGATCAAATCGGACGTCATGGTTCGATGGATTTAACCATAAAAGTAGATGGCGATTTAGAGGTTGATGAGCATCACACGATTGAAGATACTATGATTGCCTTTGGTGAATTATTTAATAAAGCTTTAGGTAACAAATTAGGAATAGAACGATACGGTTTTTGTTTACCAATGGACGATTGTTTAGCGCAAGTAGCTGTCGATTTTGGTGGTAGAAATTGGTTAGAATGGGATGCAGAATTTAAGAGAGAAAAAGTAGGAGATATGCCTACAGAAATGTTTTTTCACTTATTTAAATCCTTTACAGATGGTGCAAAATGCAACTTGAATATTAAAGCTGAAGGAGATAATGAACATCATAAAATTGAAGGTATTTTTAAAGCGTTCGCAAAAGCTATGAAAATGGCTGTAAAACGAGATGCAAATAAAATGTTTTTACCATCAACAAAAGGAATGCTATAAAATTTGTTGCTAGTATTTAGTTATTGGATTATAAATTTCCCAACAACAAAGCACTAGCAACCAACAACGATTAAAATGAAACTAGTAATAATTGATTACGGTGCAGGAAATATAAAAAGCATCCAATTTGCCTTTAAGCGTTTGGGTGTTGATGCTGTTTTGTCCAATAATATTGATGAAATTAAAGCTGCTGATAAGGTGATTTTTCCTGGAGTAGGAGAAGCGAGTTCAGCAATGAAAATGTTAGAAGAAAGTGGGTTGGACAAGGTTATTCCAACCTTAAATCAGCCTGTTTTAGGTATTTGTTTAGGAATGCAATTAATGTGTGATTTTTCTGAAGAAGGAAACACAAAAGGTTTGGGTATTTTTAATGTACATGTAAAACGTTTTTCTAACGCGGTTAAGGTGCCGCAAATGGGATGGAATACCATTACCAATTTAAAGTCTGACTTATTTAATGATATTAAAGATCAAGAATTCATGTATTTAGTGCATAGTTTTTATGCTGAAAATTGTAAAGAAACGATTGCTTCTTCAAAGTATGGCATTGAATATGCATCAGCTTTAAAAAAAGATAATTTTTATGGGGTTCAATTTCATCCAGAAAAATCATCAAAAGCAGGAGAACAAATTTTAAAAAATTTCCTTGAACTAACAACTAACAACTAACAACTAACAACTAACAACTATTTTGAGAATAATTCCAGCCATAGATATCATAGAAGGAAAGTGTGTTCGCTTAACGAAAGGCGATTATAACACGAAAAAAATATATAATGAAAACCCTATAGAGGTTGCTAAAGAGTTTGAAGATGCAGGAATTCAATACTTACATGTTGTTGATTTAGATGGCGCGAAAGCGAGTAAAATAATTAATTATAAAACGTTAGAAGCTATTGCTTCCAAGACAAATTTAAAAATTGATTTTGGCGGTGGTTTAAAGTCTGATAAAGATTTAGAAATTGCTTTTAATTCTGGTGCACATCAAATTACTGGAGGAAGTATAGCAGTAAAAAATCAAGATGTATTTAAAAGTTGGATTGATAAGTTTGGAGCTGAAAAAATAATTTTAGGAGCTGATTTTTATCCGGATAATTCTGGTGGAAAAATAGCCACAAATGGCTGGCAAGAAGAAAGTAGTTTAGAGTTAATTCCGTTTATTAATAATTATCAAAAAGAAGGAATATCCTATGTGATTTGTACCGACATTTCTAAAGACGGTATGCTACAAGGCCCTAGTTTTGATGTTTATAAAGAAGTTTTAGAGAAATCTGATACTTTAAAATTAATTGCATCTGGAGGAATTTCAGCATTTAATGAACTACCTAAACTTGCTGAGTTAGGCTGTGAAGGTGTCATTATTGGAAAAGCAATTTACGAGAATAAAATAAGCTTAAAACAACTAGAGAATTTTATCCTAACAACTAACAAATAACAACTGTTTTATGCTAACGAAAAGAATAATACCATGCTTAGACATTAAAAACGGAAGAACCGTGAAAGGTGTTAATTTTGTTGATTTACGTGATGCTGGAGATCCCGTTGAATTAGCAAAACAATATGCGCAAGTTGGCGCAGATGAGTTGGTGTTTTTAGATATTTCGGCAACTTTAGAAGGCAGAAAAACCATGATAGAAATGGTTTTAAAAGTTGCAGAGCAAGTTAATATTCCGTTTACTGTTGGCGGCGGTATATCTTCTATTGAAGATGTAGCTGTGCTTTTAAAATCGGGTGCAGATAAAGTGTCTGTAAACTCATCGGCAGTAAAACGACCAGAATTAGTAAACGAGTTATCACAAAAATTTGGAAGTCAATGTGTGGTAGTCGCT
Source organism: Lutibacter sp. Hel_I_33_5 (assembly GCF_007827455.1). Taxonomy (NCBI): domain Bacteria; kingdom Pseudomonadati; phylum Bacteroidota; class Flavobacteriia; order Flavobacteriales; family Flavobacteriaceae; genus Lutibacter; species Lutibacter sp. Hel_I_33_5. The sequence continues at coordinate 300,628 of NZ_VISM01000001.1, read as the reverse complement.
ATTGATGCTAAACAAATTGACGGAGAATGGATTGTACATTTAGCTGGAGGAACCATACCAACAGAATTAAATTTATTCGATTGGGCAAAAGAAGTGGAAACACGCGGTGCTGGTGAAATATTGTTCACATCAATGAATAACGACGGTACCAAATCAGGTTTTGCTAATGAAGCTTTAAGACGTTTGTCTACAGAATTAAATATTCCAATTATCGCTTCTGGTGGAGCAGGTTCTGTACAGCATTTTATAGACACGTTTGAAGAAGGAAAATCTGATGCTGCGTTAGCAGCAAGTGTTTTTCATTTTGGAGAAATAGATATTATAGATTTAAAAACAGAATTAAAGAATAATAATATACCTGTGCGTCTTTAAAATAAAAGAGCACAGAATTATTTAAGTGTTTTATATATAGAAAAATGGAAATAGATTTTAATAAAAATAACGACGGATTAGTACCAGTAATTATTCAGGATGCCGCAACAAAAAATGTTTTAATGTTGGGTTACATGAATGAAGAAGCCTTTGTTAAAACTAAAGAAACGAAGAAAGTAACCTTCTTTTCTAGGACTAAAAAAAGATTATGGACTAAAGGTGAAGAAAGTGGTAATTTTTTGAATCTAGTGGATAT